>CAJPLH010000004.1 GCA_905371275.1 Prevotellaceae bacterium | reverse complement strand
GTTTACGTGATTTTGTCGGAAGTTTTTCAAATTTCTTCCCTTGGGATTTTGTTTTCTTCCCTTGGAATTTTGCAAACTTCGGACGAAATAGAAATTTTGTCGGAGAAAATCGGTGCGTTTTCCCCGTTTCTCCATTTTTTGTTCAAGAAAGAGGAGAAGGAGAGAGGGGAAAACACGCGTTCATTTTTCTAGAATGAAGAAAAATGTCGTCATTTTTGGCCTTGTGATTTAACATTCTCCGAGGGAAGAAAGCTGAAAAAATGTTGCGTCCTTAAATGGCGCTCATATCAAACAAAGTAGGTTCTTGAGGAAGTGGAGTAGCGGAAGGGGCAACGTCCGACAAGGGCGGTGTTGCGTGGGTTAGCCACTGCCATTGCCCACGTTGTGGAGAATGAATGTTGGGAAAACGTTTGCACAAATCGCGCATAGAAAGCGAGAGAGGACGCTCAAGATACACTTGTTCGTAGCGTGCGAAAATTTCATTGCGCGTCAATGGGCGATGAGCTTCGAGGAGGATGCGCCCCACACGCGAGAAATCGTAAACCAACTGTGCTGCCATCAAGCGATGGCCTTGTGCGGAGTGTTCAATCCAAGGATGGTGGGTGAGTAAGGCAGAAAGAGAATTTTCCTCTGCTGAAGAAAGTTTTTGTGGAAAGAAAGAAGGTACAGATTGATAGTCGGGATGCAGTTGCAACTGTCTGAAAACTTGGTGGAGCAAAGCGCGCGATTGAAGCACTTTGCCTTGCGGCACAATGAAGTCGCACGCCCACGACATTTCAGCTTGGGTGCGCATCATTGGAGTGAGATGGAGCAGCCAGAGGAAACGTGGCATAGACATAAATTGCAGCGTATCCAGTGAGGCGGTGGGTTGAAAAAGCAACTCCTGCTGCAAATAAGTCAATGTGTGTCGGAAATCTTCACTTAGTCGTATGCCTGCAACTGTTTCTCCTTCCAGCAGCGGACGCAAAAAAAGGTGTTCCATCGAGCGCATCACAGTGACGGAGGATGGAAATTCTAAGACGCGTGCAATAACATCAGCCGAAAGACCTTGGAGCAAATAGCGGTGCAACACCGCCGCTTGCGTGGGTTGACGATGTTTGAGCAATAGGACGATGTGCGTAAAGGTTTGTTCCACCTGTTGAATCAAAGAGTCCCATTCGTTCGTAGGATTTTCGGCTGTCGTAGATGCGATGTAAGGGGCAGGAGAAACATAGTGTTGCAAAGACCACGGGTTGTCGGGCTCGGGCGTGATGGGGAAAGTCCAAGTGGCACGTTGCAGCAACCACTGTTCGATGAGTTGTTCAGGATTGTTTCTAACCTCTTGTCGCATCTCATCAAAGATGTGCAGGAAAAAGCGTCCCACTCCGTCCCATTCCGCTACGTCAAATCTTGGTAGAATCAAGAGTTCAGCGAGGGTATTCACCCCCGCTTCCGACAATCTTTTGAGCACCGTGTTGCGCTCCTGTTGGTTGTCTAAGAAGGAGAGGGGAATTTCGGCCAATTTCTCCATCACGATTTCAGCCCGATGAAGACAACAAGTTTCATCGAGCGCGAAATAATCGGGAAAGAGTGTAGTTTGCATATCGCAAATATAGTAAGTATTTCGCTCTAAGCAAAAAAAAACTTAGATTACTTGGAGTTTCACGGCTAAAATCGTATCTTTGCGACAGTCATTTCATCGAAACGATTCTCAGAAAATGAAAGAATTAGCCTTGAAGTATGGGTGCAATCCCAATCAAAAACCTTCTCGAATTTACATGGACAACGGTGCGGAACTTCCCATTGAAGTGCTAGCTGGTCGTCCTGGGTATATTAACTTTTTAGATGCGCTCAATGGTTGGCAACTGGTGAGCGAACTGAAGGCAGCAACGGGACTTCCTGCAGCAACGTCTTTCAAACACGTTTCACCGGCTGGGGCAGCAGTGGGTTTGCCTTTGGATGAAACTTTGCGCAAAATCTATTTTTGTGATGATATCGCTTTGCCTTTATCGCCCATCGCTTCGGCTTATGCCCGTGCTCGTGGCGCCGACCGTATGTCGAGTTATGGTGATTTCATCGCCCTTTCCGACGTTTGCGATGAAGCCACTGCGCTTCTGATTAAACGCGAAGTGAGTGACGGTGTGATTGCCCCAGGTTTTACTCCCGAGGCTTTGACCATTTTGCAAGAAAAGCGTAAAGGCACTTATTGCGTGCTCAAGGTAGATGAGAACTATCGTCCAGAGCCAATTGAACGCAAGCAAGTGTATGGCGTGACGTTTGAACAAGGACGCAATGAAATCAACCTTGCAGATGATGCGCTGTTTGAAAATCGTCCCACGGTGAATAAAGATATTCCCGAAGCAGCGCGTAGAGATTTGATGGTGGCGCTGATAATTCTCAAATATACGCAATCGAACTCTGTGTGCTATGTCAAGGACGGGCAAGCCATTGGTATCGGTGCAGGGCAGCAAAGCCGTATCCACTGCACACGTCTTGCTGGACAGAAAGCCGACATTTGGTGGTTGCGTCAGCATCCCAAGGTGATGAATTTGCCATTTGTGGAAAAGATTCGCCGTGCCGATCGTGACAACACGATTGATATTTACATTTCAGAGGATTACGATGATGTGTTGGCAGACGGCGCTTGGCAACAGTTCTTCACTGAACGTCCGGAACCTTTGACTCGTGAGGAAAAGAAGGCTTGGATAGCGCAAAACACTGGTGTGGCTTTGGGTTCAGATGCTTTCTTCCCCTTTGGCGATAACATCGAAAGAGCGCATCGCAGCGGTGTGGCTTATGTGGCACAAGCTGGTGGTTCGGTGCGTGATGACCATGTGATTGAAACTTGTGACAAATATGGCATTGCCATGGTGTTCACTGGTGTTCGCCTTTTCCATCACTAATCCAATTATCCCCAATCTGTTCAGGAAATAATCTTTTCCATGACCAGTAGCACTTTTATGGTCTAATGACCGATGGGGGATTATAGTCTTATCAAATCCAAAACTTATAGCCAATGGCGCGCAACGTAAGCGACGAAGAAATTACAACAGCAATGACCACGGGTATCACCTTCAAAGGGGCAAAACTTCGTAAGCCTCAAGAAGAAAAGGTGAAGACCAAGGCCAAGAAAAAGACATATATCACAGGACTTCACGGTTCTGGAGCAGCCAAGAAAAAAGCTGATATCCGTAAACGCCGTGCCAATCGACGCAAAGGTAAATCCTAAGGTGCGACGGTGCGTTGAGATGTCATTGACGAAAGGCTTTTCAGCCTAGAAGTTGTGATGCTGCACTCAGCAAATTTGACAAATAAGAAACTGTTTCAGGCTCAGCGGCTTGAAACAGTTTCTTTTGTTGGGGGACAAACTCCTTTTGCTGGTAATGACCTTTGAGATTATGAGTAGCATTTCTACGGTCTAATGACCGATTGGGGTTTAATTACCAATTGGGGTTTAGGGAAATGTCGAAAGAAAACCATCCAGATTAGACTGAAAATAATAGCTGATGGGTGTTTTTAGGGTCAAGGTAGCGCATATCTCCAATTTTTATTGTACTTTTGCGCAAGTATCTATATTTGAAACGAAATAGAATCATTATATATGAGTAAGAAATTCACCGAACGTAGTGGTATGAACCTCTACGCCGTCAACGAAGATGTGCTGAAAGAATGGGACGAGGCTGACCTCTTCCACCGCAGCATCAGCGAGCGTGAAGGTTGCCCCTCGTATGTTTTCTTTGAAGGACCTCCATCGGCAAATGGACACCCTGGTATTCACCACGTGATGGCGCGTACTATTAAGGATGTGTTTTGCCGTTACAAAACGATGCAAGGTTTCCAAGTCAACCGCAAAGCTGGTTGGGACACCCATGGTTTGCCCGTCGAATTGGGCGTTGAAAAGGAATTGGGGATTACCAAAGAAGACATTGGTCAAAAGATTTCTATCGAAGAATATAATGCGCATTGTCGTCGTAATGTGATGATGTACACGCAGGAGTGGGGCGATTTGTCTCACCTTATGGGGTATTGGGTGGATATGGAACACCCTTACATCACTTACGAAAACTCTTATATCGAAACTCTCTGGTGGTTGCTCAAACAACTCTATCAGAAGGGTTTGCTCTACAAAGGTTATACCATTCAGCCTTATAGCCCTGCTGCTGGAACTGGACTTTCTAGTCACGAACTCAATCAGCCTGGTGCCTATCGTGATGTGAAAGATACCACTGTCACTGCGCAATTTGAGATGGTGGATGCTCCCGAAGCATTGCAAGGGTGGGGTAAGCCTGTGTTCTTGGCGTGGACAACCACACCGTGGACATTGCCTTCCAACACTGCACTGTGCGTAGGTCCTAACATTGACTATGTGGCTTTGCAAACCTTCAATCCTTACACGGCAGAGCCCATCACCGCTGTTGTAGCAGAAAACCGCGTGTCGGCTTATTTCAAAGCTGAAGGCGAAAATGCTGAAATGAACTACGCTGTCGGTGACAAAGTGGTGCCTTATCGTGTTGTTGCACGTTATAAAGGTGCGGAACTCGTGGGCTTGCGCTATGTTCAATTGATGCCTTGGGTGCGTCCTACTGAAAAGGTGGCTGACACTGCTGCAGACTTTGTGCGCGAATATGCGGAAAAGCACGCAGATCGTGTCTTCTCTGTGGGACAAGATTGCTTTGTGGAAATGGCTGATGAGGCTTTCCGCGTAATCCCTGGTGACTATGTGACCACTGAAGATGGTACGGGTATCGTACACATCGCGCCTACGTTTGGTGCGGACGATGCCAAGGTGGCTAAGGCCGCTGGCATTCCTTCGCTCTTCATTATCAATAAGGCAGGTGAAACACGTCCAATGGTAGATCTCACAGGTAAGTATTACACCCTTGATGATTGCGCCCCTGCTTTCGCTGAAAAGTGTGTAGATACAACAGCTTATGGTCGTCACGCTGGAGATTATGTAAAGAATGCCTACGATCCTCGTTTCAACGAAGGTGGAAAGTTTGACGAAAAGACTGCCGAGAAATCAGAAAACTTGGATATCATCCTCTGTATGGAGATGAAACAAGTGGGACAAGCGTTCCGCATCGAGAAGCATGTTCACAATTATCCTCACTGCTGGCGTACGGATAAGCCTGTGCTTTACTATCCTCTTGATAGTTGGTTTATTCGCTCTACGGCTGTGAAGGAACGCATGATAGAACTCAACAAAACGATTCTCTGGAAACCCGAATCAACGGGTACTGGACGTTTTGGTAAATGGTTGGAGAACCTGAATGACTGGAACTTAAGCCGTTCACGTTATTGGGGTACTCCATTGCCCATTTGGCGCAATGCTCAGAAGGAAGAACTCTGCATCGGTTCGGTCGAAGAACTCTACAACGAGATTGAGAAGGCGGTTGCTGCAGGTGTGATGACCAAGAATCCACTCAAGGAACAAGGTTTTGTGCCTGGTGATTATAGCAAAGCAAACTACGACCGCATCGACTTGCACCGCCCACACGTGGATGACATTGTTCTGGTGTCAGAAACGGGCAATCCTCTTTATCGTGAAACAGACCTTATTGACGTTTGGTTTGACTCTGGTGCGATGCCTTATGCACAAATCCATTACCCCTTTGAAAATAAGGAACTCCTAGATAGTCGTACGGTGTATCCTGCCGACTTCATTGCGGAGGGGGTAGACCAAACTCGTGGTTGGTTCTTCACGCTGCACGCTATTGCAACGATGGTGTTTGACTCTGTGGCGTTCAAAGCCGTTATTTCTAATGGTCTTGTGTTAGACAAGAATGGACAGAAAATGTCTAAGCGATTGGGCAATGCTGTCGATCCCTTTGGCGCCATCAAAGAATATGGTAGTGACCCCGTGCGTTGGTATATGATTACCAACTCTTCGCCTTGGGATAACTTGAAGTTCGACCCCGAAGGAGTGGTGGAAACCAACCGTACGTTCTTCGGTAAGTTGATTCAAACTTATTCGTTCTTCTCCATGTATGCCAATGTGGACAACTTCGATCCTGAAGCTGCTGAAGTTCCCGTGGCAGAGCGTCCAGAGATTGACAGATGGATTCTCAGTGAACTCAATACACTTGTGCGCGAAGTTACGGCTTGTTATGAAGAATACGAGCCTACGCGTGCCGGACGTTTGATTCAAGCATTCACGGTGGACAATCTCTCAAACTGGTATGTGCGTCTTAATCGCAAACGCTACTGGGCAGGGGCTATGACCGCAGACAAACTGGCGGCTTATCAGACGTTGTACACTTGCCTGCTCACCTTGAGTCGTTTGATGGCTCCCATCGCGCCTTTCTATGCTGATCGTCTTTATAAAGACCTTACGGCAGGCACAGCACGTGCTACGGCTGATAGTGTGCATCTTGACCGTTTCCCCGTGGCTGATGAGCAACTTATTGACAAGGAGCTTGAAGCACGTATGGAGTTGGCGCAACAAACCACTTCGCTTGTGCTCTCACTCCGCAAGAAGGAACGCATCATTGTGCGTCAGCCTTTGCAACGCATTGCCATCCCTGTGACCGATCCTTTGGTGCGCACGCGACTAGAAGCTGTGCAACAGCTTGTGCTTGATGAAGTCAATGTGAAAACCATTGATTTCGTGGAAGGTCAGATGCTGGAAAAGAAGGTGAAGTGCAATTTCCGCGTAATGGGTAAGAAGTTCGGTAAATTGATGAAGGCGGTGAACGAAGTGGTTACGGCTATTTCTCAAGACCAGATTGCGGAACTCGAAAAGAACGGTACGCTCACTGTTGTGGTAGAAGGTGAATCTTGTCTCATCGAACGCAATGATGTGGAAATCATTAGTGAAGATATGCCAGGATGGAGTGTGGCAAACGAAGGTGCGCTCACAGTGGCATTGGATATCACCATCACCGATGAACTTCGCAACGAAGGTGTGGCGCGTGAGATTGTGAAGCGCGTGCAAGCCTTCCGCAAAGAAAGTGGTTTTGAAATCACCGACCGCATTCGCATTGTTGTGGAGCAACTTCCTGTTGCAGAGAAGGCTATTGCCGAGTTCAGCGAATTTATTGCTGGACAAGTGTTGGCAGAAAGCATCACACTCGCTGCTAATGTGGAAAGCGAAACTGAGTTTGATTTGGACGGAACCAACGTGAAGTTCTTAATCAATAAGGTATAATCTGAATCTATTCGTCGTGGAGTAGGGGAGAGACGCGCTTCTCTGCCCCTACTCACACGATTCTATTTAAACCATACCATCTTATGTCAGAGAAAACAAGATATACTGATGAAGAGCTGGCAGAATTCCGAGCTCTCATTAACGAAAAACTTGACGTGGCTAAAAAACAATTTGAAGAAATCATTGCCACGCTCAATAAACGCAATAGTAATGACATCGACGACACGATGCCCACCTATCATACTCTCGAGGAAGGCTCAAGCGTTCAATCAATGGAGGAACAAATGGTGGCTGCAGAACGTCTGAAGAAGTTTATCACTGGTTTGCAACAAGCTTTGGTGCGTATAGAAAACAAGACTTATGGTATTTGCCGTGTTACCAAGAAGTTGATTCCCAAAGAAAGACTTCGTGCGGTGCCACACGCCACTTTAAGTATTGAAGCAAAACTAGCACAAGGCAAATAATCCCCAATCGGTCATTAGACTGTAATAGTGTAGATTGTTATAGATAAGATAACTTCCTGTCATCTTTCATTTTCTTGTTGGCATCTTGTTTCTCGTTCGTTCTTGACGTAGTCCGCTACGCCTTCAAACTAACGAAATACCATCTGCTCAACAATCAAATGAAATCTGTTTAGGATATAATGACCGATTTGGGATAATAGATAGCAACTTTACTTGTGATTTAGGGTTTAGCACTTCTGTTTTCGACTTTAACTCCTGGTATAAGGGGCATATTTGAAATGTTTTAAGACAAAAGTGGACAGATTGTGGCCAATGATAGGCAAACTAGTTTCACTTATACGATATTTACACTTATGAAATTGCGTGCACTTCTCGCGTTTTTTATTCCCATTGGCATCATTATTGTTGATCAACTCATCAAAATAGCCATTAAGACGCGTTTCTTGCTTGGAGAAAGCTATGAAATAGCCTCTTGGTTTCAATTGCGATTTACAGAAAACCGAGGGATGGCTTTTGGTATGGACTTTATTGGTACAGGAATACTGACGATTTTTAGATTGTGTGCCGTGGCTTTCTTTGTCTATGTCTTGAGAAAAGAAGTGAAGAAGGCTGCTCCCATTGGTTTTGTAGTGTGTTTGTCTATGATTATTGCAGGCGCATTCGGAAATATCGTAGATAATGCCTTTTATGGGCTCATCTTCACAGAGAGTGCACCTTATTATGCTGCTGCGATGGGAGCAACTCCCGCGCATCTCGTGGCGATGGGACAAGGATATGGCACGTTTCTCCACGGACACGTGGTAGATATGTTCTATTTCCCTTTGTTTCAATGGCCTGATTGGGTGCCCGTTCTCAAAGGAAGTACTTTCTTTGGTGCTATATTCAATTTTGCTGATGCAGCGATCTCTGTGGGTGCTGCTGCAATGATATTGTTTTACAGAAAACATCTTTCTGCCCTGATGAATGCTCCGACTGCAAAAACTGAACAGACTAGTGAAGCGGAGAATTGTCCAGAGGAAAAGTAAACCTCAAGAATAGGCGCAAAGGCTAACGTATTATCATATTCATTCTTATGACAGTTCCATTTTCAATCATTTCAAAGAAATTCTACTGCGGTTGGTTGCTCGTCGCAGCGGGATTATTGGTTGCCTGTTCTTCGGGAACAGGGGAACGCAAGGTGCTGCCAGTTGATGAAATGGCCAAAGTGCTTTATGATTTTCAACTCGCCACTTCGTTGTCGCAAATCGATGATCAAGAGGGGAGCGATGGAAGTGCGCTGTCTTCTCCCACTGATTCGGCTCTTGTGGCAAATCATAAGGAGTATCTCAAATATCGTTCTGCAGTTTTTGAGAAATATAAGATTACCGAAGGCGACTACAAACATTCGTTGGCTTTCTATTTGCGAAATCCTGGGGAGATGAAGAAGTTGAATGCAGAATTATCACGTCATTTGTTGGCAGTAAGTCAAGCCAGCGTGGAAGGCAGTAAGAGTGCAGGCAATGTAGATAGTGTGCTTGTTTGGCAGAAGAATGCTGTTCTGCTAGATGCAGCCTCCAACAACCGATTTATCTATGAAGGAACTGCAAAAGGGAAGCGTTTGCACAATGAAGCCCTTATCTTAAACTTTGATGCGCAATGGTTGTATGGGGGAGGAAGCAAGCAAGCTTTAGCATTCCTTACGGCGATTTATGACAACGATTCTACTGCTACCACGAATTATACTATCTACTATTTTCAAACTCATCACGAAGTTCGTTTGGCTTTAGGGGAACGCAAACTAAAGAAAGTTTCTGTGCAATTCGTGACGTCTAACTTCTGGGAAGCGTATCCGCAAATCGTCAACCTGAGCAACATTCGATTGCATCGCGTGAAAGATGCCATTCCCGAAACGTCCACTCAATAGTGTAACCCGACTTCTATATTCTGTGCTTTCAGTGGGTTGTCGTCACAAACGCTGGGAGTTGCGTTTTTGTTGTGGTTCTTTCCTTCTTCATTGCCTTAAGATTTTTGACAATGTCACCTTTGTTGCTTCGTTATTTTAGTACTTCTGTAGCTGATACGAGTGCTTCTTGTCGTCAGTTCAGCATAGCTACTCTGCGTTTTCAGCGGAATAATGGCGACTTGTTGCATAAGGTCATTCTTTTGCTTGACGAAAATGCCCATCTGGTATCGGTGCTGCCATTAACCAACGAAGTGGCTGCAACGGTTTGGCACCGAGGCACGCTTGTAGAATTACCCAATGGTGAGATAGTGCAAGGCGAATCGTAATGCCCGATCAGTTATTTGACCATAATCGCGCTACTCGTATCATCATTTATTTCCCTTTTTTCTAGATACAAACCTTATTCTTTCCAATATGTTACTTTCCGTCATCATCGTGTCTTACAATGTTCGCTATTTCTTGCGACAATGTCTAGACAGTTTGTTTCGCTCTTGCGACGCTGCTGCGGTGAATGTGGAAGTTTTCGTGGTAGATAATGATTCAAAGGATGATTCTGTTGCTTATCTTCGAGAGTCATTTCCTCACCAGGTAAAAGGGAGTGAAGATGCTCGTTTGCATCTTATAGCCAATCGTCACAATGTAGGCTTTGGACGCGCCAACAATCAAGCCTTACGCCAGTGTTCAGGGAATTATGTGCTGTTCGTGAACCCCGATACAATACTCACTGAACACACGATATTAGATTGTGTAAATGCTGCACAAAAGCAACCAAACCTAGGTGCTATTGGCGTTGCAATGCTGCAAGCTAATGGAGATTTTGCACCCGAAAGTCGCAGAGGACTCCCCACACCTTGGGTGGCTTTCTGTAAGATGGTGGGATTAACAAAGTTATTTCCCCAAAGTAGAAAGTTTGCTCATTATTATATGAGTTATCTTCCTCAAGAGGAGAAAGCGCCTATAGATATTGTAAGTGGAGCTTTTATGTTTTGTAGTCGTAAAGCTCTTGACACAGTAGGAGGTTTTGACGAGGCTTTCTTTATGTATGGCGAAGATATAGACCTTTCCTACCGATTCTTGAAGGCTGGATTTCAAAACTTGTTTGTGCCTACCCCCATCCTGCACTATAAAGGAGAGAGTACGCACAAGAATTCTTATCGATACGTGCACGTTTTTTACGAAGCGATGCTTATCTTCTTTCAAAAACATTTTCCTGCTTCCTCTTGGGCGTTGCGCATCCCCGTGCGATGTGCCATCTATGGTCGTGCCCTCCTTGCGCTATTGCACCAAACGTTGAGTAAATGGTCGCGATTTCTCACCCCCAAAAGGCCAACTTCTCCGTTGCAACTTCGGGTGGTGGGCACAGAAAGTCTAAAATTACAATGGCAAGAACACGCTGATGTTTGGGAATTGCGGATTCTCAGGGAAGATGAAACACCCACAGGAGTTTGTTATAATGGTTATTCTCCAGAAGAAAAAAGCTATGCTGAAATTATGGAAGATTTAAGAGCCGCTAGTGGAAAAGCGTATTTAGCCACTTTCTTCCCTTCGTGGGAAGTGATGATAACCGGAAAGGAGGTTTTTGAATGAACGGAAAGTTTCAAGTTCGCTTGCGTGCGCTAGAAATGTCCGACTTAGATTTTTTATACGAATTTGAGAACGACAACAGGTTGTCTGATTGTACCACCCATTTGATGCCACTTTCTCGCGGTGCAATGAAGCATTTCATATTGAAAAGTCTGGAAAACGATGTTTTTAATTTGCGACAATGGCGATTGGTCATAGAGGTTTGTTCTTCGGAGCATACTTCTGACAAATCTATGTCAGTTGGTTTCGTAGATCTTATAGACTTTGAGCCTGCGCATCGTAGGGCAGAAGTGGGAATTGCCATCCTAGCTCCATTCCGACAGAAGGGGATAGCGACACAAGCCCTCCAGCAATTTTGTCATTGGGCATCTCAACAACTTTCATTGTTGCAGCTGTATGCTTATGTTCAAACAACCAATACAGCTTCGATGCATCTCTTCGAATCTGTCGGATTTCGCCTTTCCGCTACCTTAGAATCGTGGTTTATAAAAGGTGGAAAAGCTCAAAATGCTCACCTTTATCAGTGTGTTTTCCCCTAGAATTGCAAGAAAAACGGTCTTTTTGATGAAAAACTTGCCGAAATGTTTGGTGGAATGCAAGAAATGCTATACCTTTGCACTCGCAAACAGCAAGGTGCGTTAGTTCAGCTGGTTAGAATACATGCCTGTCACGCATGGGGTCACGGGTTCGAGTCCCGTACGCACCGCAAGAGTTTCTCTAAAAGAGGGCGCTTAGCTCAGCTGGTTCAGAGCGTCTGCCTTACAAGCAGAGGGTCGGCGGTTCGAATCCGTCAGCGCCCACCAATAGACAAGTACTTCTGGTGCTTGTCTATTTTTTTTGTTCCCAATGATAGTTTGTGTTGACTTGGATTTAGAAATGAGTTTTCCGGCACAGTTTCTTCCTTTTTCTATAGAAATAGGGTGTTATAGTGCTTTTCTCTGAGAAAAGTTTGGCAGAATCAGGAGAAATGAGTAATTTTGCGTGCCGATTATTATCAAGTTGCCTCTTTTGAGGTCGCACTTGCGTGTTAATAGCCAAGCTCTTTGGCCGAACTTGGTGGTTAGAGAATCGCAAGAAAAAGATAATTTATTGATTTATGGGCGAAAGCCCACTTAGTAACTACAAATTAATCATTAGAATGGATACTTTAAGCTACAAGACCATTTCTGCAAACAAGGAGACCGCTCAGAAAGAATGGGTAGTTATCGATGCTACCGATCAAGTTTTGGGTCGCCTTGCTTCAAAAGTTGCCAAGCTCCTCCGTGGTAAGTACAAGCCTAACTTTACTCCTCACGTGGACTGCGGTGACAACGTAATCATCATCAACGCCGACAAGTTTATCTTGACTGGTAAGAAGATGACTGACCGTGTGTACTACACTTACACTGGTTATCCTGGTGGACAACGTGAGCATACTCCTGCTTCTATCTTGGCTAAGCCCAATGGTGCAGATAAGCTCCTTCGTCGTGTTGTAAAGGGTATGCTTCCCAAGAATCGTCTTGGCGCGCAATTGCTCCGTAACCTCCACGTTTATGTGGGTACTGAGCATAAGCACGAGGCACAAAGCCCCAAAGCTCTTGATATTAACACCCTCAAGTAATCAAACAAGTAGACACAATGGAACAAATTAATGCTCTGGGTCGTCGCAAAAGCGCCGTTGCCCGTATCTTTGTCACTGAGGGTTCTGGTAAGATTACTATCAACAAGCGTGACCTCACCGAATATTTCCCCTCTTCAATCCTTCAGTTCGTGGTGAAGCAACCTCTTGCTCTCCTCGAAGCTACTGAAAAGTATGACATCAAAGTAAACCTCCAAGGTGGTGGTTTTACTGGTCAGAGCCAAGCACTTCGCCTTGCTATTGCTCGCGCTTTGGTGAAAATCAATGCTGACGATAAGAAGGCTCTTCGTGCAGAAGGCTTTATGACTCGCGATCCTCGCGAAGTTGAACGTAAGAAGCCAGGTCGTCCAAAGGCACGTCGTCGCTTCCAGTTCAGCAAGCGTTAATCTCTATCGGCAAGTTTGCTGAAAACAGAAAAACGTTTAGCATCCAAACTCGTAAGACCATCTCAATTTTCAATGTTTTATTGCATCGAACATCAAGATGCTACTTATGGGTTGGTTGAAATGTCCCGCACTCTTGTTAGTGCATAGGATAATCAATAATCATAGGAGTACGCGTTGCCATTCCTGGGCAACTGAAACAATCCTCAACTCAAACTCGCTGCGAGGCGACGAATTTTCTTTCTCGCATTGCAGAAAAGAGTAAGGTGATAATATAGATTGATAGAATGCTCCTCAACTTACAAGGAAAGTAAACTACAATTCAAAATGTCTAGAACTAATTTTGAAACCCTTCTCGAGGCTGGCTGCCACTTCGGTCACCTCAAGCGCAAGTGGAATCCCGCTATGGCTCCTTACATCTTTATGGAGCGCAATGGCATCCACATCATCGACCTCCACAAGACTGTTGCTAAAGTTGACGAAGCTGCTGAAGCTCTCAAGGAAATCGCAAAGTCTGGTCGTCGTATCCTCTTTGTAGCTACTAAGAAACAGGCCAAATTGGCAGTTGCTGAAAAGGCAGCTGCTGTGAACATGCCTTACGTGACCGAACGCTGGCCAGGTGGTATGCTCACTAACTTCCCAACCATCCGCAAGGCAGTGAAGAAGATGACTAACATCGACAAACTTACTGCTGATGGTACTTTCTCTAACCTTTCAAAGCGCGAAATTCTTCAAATTAGCCGTCAACGTGCTAAGCTTGAAAAGAACCTCGGTTCTATCGCTGACCTCACTCGTCTTCCTGCTGCTCTCTTCGTTGTTGACGTATGCAAGGAGCACATCGCAGTGAAAGAAGCTATCCGTTTGGGTATCCCTGTATTTGGTATCGTTGATACTAATGCTGATCCCAACATCGTAGACTTCGCTATCCCCGCTAACGACGATGCAACAAAGAGCATCGAGGTTATCCTCGACGCTTGCTGCGCTGCTATCGCTGAAGGTGTGGCTGAACGTAAGGTAGAGAAGGCTGCCAACGATGAGAAGAATGAAGACAACAAGCGCGCTCGTCAAGCTCGCGCTGAGAAGTCTGAAGCTGAAAAGGCTTAATTCTTGCTGAAGTAATATAGGACGGGGTGGTGAAAGTCAAACATTAACGACCAATCACCTCACCCCGTTCTCCTTTTTTCAAATCCCGACAAACAATATACAAGCAAAATGGCTGTAAATATTGAAGATATCAAGAAGCTCCGCGCCTTGACTGGTGCTGGTTTGAGCGATTGTAAGAATGCCCTCGCTGAAGCTGAAGGCGATCTCGATGCTGCTGTTGAACTCGTGCGCAAGCGCGGTCAAGCTATCGCAGCTAAGCGTTCTGATCGTGAAGCAGCTGAAGGTTGCGTTCTCGTAAAGGTTGATGGCAACTATGGTGCTATCCTTGCACTTAAGTGCGAAACTGACTTCGTAGCTAAGAATGCAGACTTCGTAGCTTTGGCTAAGGACATCCTCGACGCTGCTGTTGTAGCACGTTGCAAGAACGTTGAAGAAGTTAAGGCTTTGACACTCGATGGTCGCACTGTTGCTGAACGCATCACTGACCAATCTGGTGTAACTGGCGAAAAAATGGAACTCGATGCTTACCTCGTTGTTGAAGGTGAAGGCCTTGCTGCTTACAACCACGCCAACAACAACAGTCTCTGCACACTCGTTGCATTGAGCAACAAGGTTGCTGATGAAACTGTTGGTAAGAACGTTGCTATGCAAGTCGCTTCTGCTGCTCCCCTCGCTATTGACGAAAGCGGTGTGGCTCAAGAAGTTAAAGACAACGAATTCAATGTAGCTGTTGAAAAGACTCGTCTCGAACAAGTGCAAAAGGCTGTTGAAGCTGCACTCAAGAAGGCTGGTTTCAACCTCTACATCGCTGAAAGCGAAGAGCACCTCAATGAAGGCATCATGAAGGGTAGCATCACTGAAGCTCAAGCACAAGAAATCCGCGAACTCAAGGAAAAGACTGCTGCTGAGAAGGAAGCTAACCTCAACGAGCAAATGATTCAAAACATCGCTAAGGGTCGTCTCGCTAAGTTCTTCAAGGAAGTTTGCCTCCTCGAACAAGAATATATTTGGGACAAGACTAAGACTATTGCTCAATTCCTCAATGAAGTTGAGAAGGGTCTTACTGTAACTGGTTTCCAACGCTACACCCTCAGCGCTGAGTAATTATTTTTGCTCGCCCTAAGGCTATATTTATTCGAGCCGACCACAATGGGGTCGGCTCGAATTTTAATATTTCATCTATTCTCTTCTGAACATTATGTTGCAGATTCCTACGCAAGCTCAATTTGCCGCCCATCTTTCCTCACCTCATTTTCAAAAACTCACTCAAACTGTTGACGCTTTAGGTCTTGAAGCCTATATTGTCGGCGGTTATGTGCGCGATTTCATTCTTAAACGTCCTTCCAAAGACGTGGATGTTGTCGTTGTAGGCTCTGGTATCGAAGTAGCACAGGCTTTCAGTAAGGCACTTGGGAAAGGCGCAACCTGTTCCGTATTTCGCAATTTTGGCACAGCGCAAGTGAAATGGCGGCATTGGGAAACGGTTGATGGTAAGCGTGTGCAGCAAGAAGAGGAAATAGAATTTGTGGGAGCACGCAAAGAGAGTTATTCTCATGATTCGCGTAAACCTATTGTTGAGGACGGCACACTCGATGATGACCAACGCAGACGCGATTTCACCATCAATGCGTTAGCCATTTGTCTTAATCAATCTCGTTTGGGAGAATTGGTTGATCCTTTCGATGGACTTGTCGATTTGGAGGAAGGCATCATTGCTACACCGCTCGACCCAGATATCACGTTTAGCGATGATCCCCTCAGAATGATGCGTTGTGTTCGTTTTGCTACGCAGTTGAATTTTCAAATCGAGGAAGAAACTTTCGAAGCCTTATCTCGCAACAAAGAGCGTATTAAAATCATTTCTGCAGAGCGCATCATTGATGAACTCAACAAAATAATGCTCGCTCCACATCCGTCTAAAGGCTTCATCGACTTACATCGTTGTGGTTTGTTGGAAATCATTCTACCCGAGTTGGTTGCTCTCGATATAGTAGAAGAGAGAAATGGGCGTAAGCATAAGAATAATTTTTATCATACGCTTGAAGTATTAGAGAATCTTGTAGAGCGACAAAGATTGGCTGAAGAGAATAGATTGTCTCGACTTTCGCAACAAGTGACAGGAAACTCCTCGCAACAAAATGCGGAGATTTCCTCGGAACAAGAAGTGGAGGAGGATGAAATTCCCGCAGCACGCACAAAAGATGAAATCTTATTCCATCGTTGGGCTGCATTGCTGCACGATATTGGTAAACCCAAATCAAAACGATGGGACAATAAAATCGGTTGGACGTTCCACAATCACAACTATCTCGGAATGCGAATGGTGAAACCGATGTTTCGCCGTCTTAAGTTACCACTTGATGAACGCATGAAATATGTGGAGAAATTGGTAGATCTCCACATGCGTCCCATCAATATAGCTGACGAAGAAGTTACCGATTCAGCAGTTCGCCGTTTACTTTTTGATGCTGGCAATGATATTGACGACCTTATGATGCTTTGCGAAGCTGATATCACGTCAAAGAACGAACGCAGAAAGCAAAATTTTTATGCCAATTACCAACTGGTTCGCCAGAAACTCATAGATTTAGAAGAGAAAGATCGTATTCGCAACTTTCAACCTCCAGTTGATGGTAAGGAAATCATGCGAATCTTCGATTTGCAACCCTGTCAAGAGATTGGCGCGCTGAAATCTGCGTTGAAAGATGCGATTTTGGATGGAGTAGTGCCCAATGAACACGATGCAGCCTTGGAGTTTATCCTCAAACGCGCTGCCAAGATGGGACTTACTCCCATAAATCCACTTCCTACAGGCACTGTTGATTAGTACTTTCGACTATAGTGTATAAAGAATCCCTCAGAAATAGAATGATTATCTACTTCTGAGGGATTTTTTTTGCGACTCACTCAACTTCTTTTGATATAGAGCAGAATTGATGTCGAATACTTATACAATCATTGAAGGTTGCTCAAGAAATCAGCAACCACAAACGAACTGCCACCTATAAATAGCGTACCATCTTTGGGAACACGCAGCAACGCAGCAGCATAGGCATCTGAAACAGAGGAGAAGGCGTCGCCCTGCAAACCAGATTGTTCTGCTATTGTTTTGAGTTTTTCAGCTGGTAAAGCTCTTGCTACACTAGCTTGTGTCCAATAGTAAGTGGCATTTTTAGGGAGAAGTGGAAGAATGTGCGCCACATCTTTGTCGGTACACACCCCAAAGATGATATGGAGAGCTGATGTAGGATCAGAAGAGTTTGCTGCAAGTGATTCGAGTTGCGGAGTCAAGTATCGCCAAGCGTCTTCGTTGTGTCCAGTGTCTGCAATGACGCGCGGAGCTTTACTAATAATCTGCCAACGACCTTGCAATCCCGTAATTTCTGCCACGTGGAGAAATCCGTTTCTAACGTTTTCAGGCGTAATACGTTCTTGCATTTCTTGAGGAAGTTGAGTCAAAGCGCAAAAAATGGTGCGTGCGTTTTGAGATTGACAAGCACCGTTCAAACTAGCGTGAACCTCTCCCCATAAGCGTGTGTGGTAAACAAATGTTCCGTTTTGCGTGCTTTCAATTTTCTCCAAAGGACTTTCTTCTTCCGCAAAAACAAGTCTAGCTCCCTTTTCCTTTGCTACTTTTTCAAAAACAGTATGAACTTCTGGTTGCACGGCGCCAATCACAGCAGGAACTCCCTTTTTGAATATACCCGCTTTTTCAAAAGCAATAGCTTCTAAGGTGTTTCCCAATAAATTGATGTGGTCGAAGGAGATGTTTGTAACCACACTCACCAAAGGATTTACGATGTTTGTACAATCTAATCGCCCACCCAGTCCCACTTCTACCACTGCCACGTCCACTGCTTGTTCTTGAAAGTAGCGAAAAGCCAAGGCAGTGGTCAGTTCAAAGAAAGAAGGGTAGAGCGGTTCAAAGAAGGCGCGCTCTTGCTCCACAAAGTCAATGACGCGTTGCTCAGGAATACATACCCCATTCACGCGAATGCGCTCACGAAAGTCAACCAAATGCGGAGAGGTGTAGAGTCCCACGCGGTAACCAGCGAGTTGCAAAATAGCGGCTAGGGTGTGAGAGGTCGAACCTTTGCCATTAGTACCACCCACATGAATTATTTTGTAGGAACGATGGGGGTGTCCTAAGTGCGCGTCTAAAGCGTGCGTTGTGGAGAGTCCCTCTTTATATGCTCCTGCCCCGACGCTTTGAAACATCGGGGCAGCAGTAAAGAGATAATCTAAGGTTTGTTGATAGTCCATTGCGTTTCTACTTACAACCTTTCGTACACTTAACTAAAGTAAGCACGGAAAGAATTGAAAATTTTATTCAGAATGCTTGGAGAAGGCTTCAAGTTGTCGCTTTCTTTCATTGCTTCAAATGCCTCCTTTTCTTCCTTAGACGGCGTTTCGGGGATGTAGACAGAGATATTGATGACAATGTCACCGCGTCCATAGCCATAACCTTGCACGGCTGGGAGACCTTTGCTGCGCAAACGCATACGCGTGCCAGGTTGTGTGCCAGGTTTGATGGTCACGCGGGCTTTTCCTTCGAGCGTAGGCACTTCTACTTGGTCACCCAAGGTAGCTTGGCTCACGGTAAGGAGAAGGTTATAAATCAAATCATTGTCATCACGGATGAAGTGTTCGTGTGGCAACTCCTCGATAAGGACTTGGATGTCGCCAGGTACTCCATTGTGTTTGCCTGCGTGGCCTTTACCTTGAAGAGTCAATACCATTCCTTCGGATACACCAGCAGGGATGTCTACTTCGATTACCTCTTCACCAGCCATTACGCCATCACCATGACACTTTTTGCACTTATGTGTCACCACTTTTCCCTCACCATGACAAGTGGGGCAAGCGCTTTGCTGCTGCATCGTGCCGAAGATGGTACGTGCATTGCGAATCACATAGCCGCTACCGTGACAAGTAGAACAAGTTTCTGCATTGTGTCCTGGTTCACTTCCTGAGCCATGACATTCGTTACACTCAACTTGCTTTTTTATCTTGAACTTTTTGGTTACGCCAGTAGCGATTTCTTCGAGAGTGAGTTTGGTTTTCAAACGCAAATCTCCACCGCGGTATTGCTGAGGTCCAGCAGAGGCACCGCCTCCACCGAAACCGCCAAAACCTCCGAAGCCGCCACCGCCAAAGATGTCGCTGAAGTGTGAGAAGATGTCGTTGATGTCGGTAAATCCGCCACCAAATCCTCCAGCTCCTGCACCACCCTCGAAAGCAGCTTTACCAAATTGGTCATAGCGTTGTCGCTTTTCAGGATCGCGCAATACCTCGTAGGCTTCTGCCGCTTCCTTAAACTTCTCTTCAGCTTCCTTGTCACCAGGGTTTTTATCCGGGTGATATTTCATAGCTACCTTACGGTAAGCCTTCTTGATCTCAGCGTCACTGGCACTTTTGTCGACACCGAGTATTTGATAGTAGTCTAAATCTGCCATTGTCTTGTTGCTTGTTAGGATGAAAAATATCCGCGCACGGGCGGTAAACTATTTTATTGTCCCACCACCACTTTGGCGTGTCGCAACACTTTGTCGTTGAGCATATAGCCCGTTTGCACGCAGTCGATGATGTGATTCTTTTGTTGCTCATCTTCTGTTGGGAAGAGAGCTACAGCTTCGTGGAAATCAGTGTCAAACTGAGCTTCCTTAGTTTCCATCTTCTTCAGACCTTGTTGTTCGAGTGTGCGTTGCAACTTTTGGAAAATCAGCGACAAGCCTTCGCGCAAAGTTTCTACTTCTTCGCTTTTTGCCAAATTTGCTTCAGCGCGCTCCATATCATCAAGGATGGGCAGCAAACTTTCGAGCACTTTCTTACCACCATTGAGAATTAATTCGGTGTGGGTAGCCATACTGTGCTTGCGGAAATTCGCGAAATCGGCTGCCTGTCTCAAAATCTTATCTTTGAGTTCTGCAATTTCAGCCTCAGCTTGTGCCAACTTTTCGGCATCAGTCAGTTCTGCTGTAGGAGCTTCTGTAGCTTCTGTTGCAGTTTCTGCTTGATTTTGAACTTCTTGCTCGTTTGTTTCGGGCTGAGTTGTTTCGTCGTTGGTTGTATTGTTAGTCAATGGTTCCTTTTCTTCCATGAAATTATGCTTATTAGTTTGACCCTCTTTCTGCAAATATTATGCCGAAAGAGGGTCAATGTGTAGAATTGTCAGCTAGTTTGCACTATGTCCTAGTCGCTAGCTGTTGAGATTATCGAAATTTTATGCCTTGCCTTCTCCGTAGAGTTGTTCACGCAATTCGCGGATGCGAGCATCGTGCACGTAGTCTTCGTAGCTCATCAACTTGTCAATCGTGCCGTTAGGGGTGAGTTCGATCACGCGATTAGCAACGGTGTTGATAAATTCGTGGTCGTGTGAGGAGAAGAGGATATTACCCTTGAAGCCTTTAAGGTTATTGTTGAAGGCTTGGATAGACTCCATGTCGAGGTGGTTGGTAGGCGTGTCGAGAATCAGGCAGTTGGCATTGCGCAGTTGCATACGGGCAATCATACAGCGCATCTTTTCACCACCCGAAAGCACGTTGACCTTCTTGAGGATTTCCTCGTCTTTGAAGAGCATACGTCCGAGGAATGCTTTGAAATACACTTCGTTGCCTTCGCCATATTGAGAGAGCCAGTCGAGCATATTGAGGTCTGTGTCGAAGAACTCTGTGTTGTCGAGTGGCAAATAAGCCGTAGTGATGGTGACGCCCCATGAGTAAGTACCAGCAGCAGCTTCTTGGTTACCATTGATAATCTCAAAGAGAGCCGTCATCGCACGAGGATCATGGCTGATGAATACCACCTTTTCTTCCTTCTCCACTTGGAAATTCACCTTATCGAAGAGCACTGTGCCATCATCGGCTACAGCTTTAAGGTCTTGCACTTCCAAGATTTGGTTACCAGGCTCGCGTTCCATCTGGAAGATAATACCTGGATAGCGACGAGTAGAAGGCTTAATCTCTTCCACATTGAGCTTTTCGAGCATCTTTTTACGAGAAGTCGTTTGCTTACTCTTCGCCACGTTAGCAGAGAATCGGCGAATAAACTCTTCCAACTCCTTACGTTTTTCCTCTGCTTTCTGACGTTGGTTTTGTGCTTGACGGAGTGCCAACTGAGAAGATTCGTACCAGAAGGAATAGTTACCAGAGAAGAGCGTAACTTTACCGAAGTCAATGTCCACCGTGTGGGTACAAACTTGGTCAAGGAAGTGGCGGTCGTGGCTCACCACAAGGACAGTGTGTTCCACATTGCCGAGGTATTCTTCGAGCCATTCCACCGTCTCGAGGTCAAGGTCGTTGGTAGGCTCGTCGAGGAGCAGGTTGTCGGGCTCACCAAAGAGGGCTTGTGCCAACATCACGCGCACTTTCTGTTTGTTAGAAAGCTCACCCATGAGTTTGCCATGGAGATTTTCCTTGATGCCAAGACCAGAAAGAAGCGTTGCTGCGTCATTCTCTGCGGTGTATCCGCCGATTGTGGCAAATTTATCTTCGAGTTCAGCCACTTTGATGCCATCTTCGTCCGTAAACTCTTCTTTCGAGTAGAGCTCATTGCGCTCTTGCATCACCTGCCACATCACAGTGTGTCCTTGCAGTACGGTGTCGAGCACTGTCTGGTCGTCAAATTTGAAGTGGTCCTGTGAGAGCACAGACAGACGTTCGCCTGGACCAAGTTCAACTTTACCTTTGGTTGGTTCAAGTTCGCCACTAATAGCTTTGAGCAGTGTAGACTTACCGGCACCGTTTGCGCCAATAACACCATAGATGTTGCCGTTGGTAAACTTCATGTTTACGTCCTGATAGAGGATGCGCTTACCAAATTGTACGGCGATGTTGGAGAGAGTGATCATTTATGTGTGGATGTTTTTTTTTGCTTTGTAGGAAAAACAGCTTTATTTCATATCAAAATGTGCGCAAGGTTCATTCTCGTGGACTATCTAGACCGAATACGTCACATTATTGAAAGACAAAGTTACGTATTTTTCTGCAGATGAGCGAACAACTAACTATATTTGCAACAAAAAGGCTATTGTTTACGCTGTAAATGTGCAATTGCCTTGGCAATATCCATCCCTTCTGTTTCCAATACTTTTGAATCTTTCTAATGTAAACCCAAATCGCTCATTAGAATCTGAACAGATTTCATTAGTAGATTGTTGAGCCGTTTGATTTAATGTTTATTTGAATACATAGCGAGCTACGTCGAGAACGAAAAACAAGCTGTAACAAGAAAATGAAAGATGATACGAAGTTATCTTTTCAATTACGAGTTGTACATAACGGTCTAATGATCGTTCGGGGGCGAACTTTGGTCATACGGAGAAAAAGCAGTATCTTTGCAGATAAAACAAAACTCATTTATGGCTCGAAAAAAGAAACCGCTCCCACTTCTCGAAAAAATTCAAATCACTGATGTTGCTGCCGAAGGCAAAGCTTTGGCTAAAGTTGATGGACTCGCCATCTTCGTCCCCTATGTTGTGCCTGGCGATGTGGTAGATCTTCAACTTCGTCGCAAGAAACACAGTTATGCAGAAGCTGAAGCGGTGAAAATTCACGAATATAGTGAGCAACGCACAGAAGCCTTTTGTCCTCATTATGGAGTTTGCGGCGGTTGCAAGTGGCAAATTTTGCCCTACGAAGAGCAATTGCGCTATAAGCAAAAGCAAGTGATGGACAATCTCACGCGCATTGGCAAAGTGGAACTCCCAGAGTGCACGCCTATTTTAGGGTCAAAACGCACACAAGAATATAGAAATAAACTAGAATTTGGCTTCTCCAATAAGAAATGGCTCACGCTTGAGCAGGTGAAGAGCGGAGAAAAGTTTGATCAAATGAATGCCGTGGGCTTTCATATCCCTGGTGCCTTCGACAAAATCCTTGATATTGACGAATGTCATTTGATGACGGGTATCAATAATGAGATTCGCAATCAACTCCGCACCTTTGCCATTGAGAAGAATCTAGAATTTTATGATCTCCGCAACAATCACGGTTTGCTTCGTAACATTATGTTGCGCACTGCCTCAACTGGAGAAATCATGTTGCTCGTACAGTTTTGCATCACCACCGATAAAGAGCGCGAAGATGCACTGATGGTGATGGAATTCTTGCACAAGTCTTTCCCCGAAATCTCCTCCTTGCTTTATGTCAATAACACAAAGTGTAACGATACAATAGGAGATTTGGATGTCATCACCTATAGTGGTACTGATTTTATCTACGAAGAGATGGAAGGTTTGCGCTTCAAGGTGGGGCCTAAGAGCTTTTATCAAACTAATTCTGAGCAAGCCTACGAACTTTATAAGGTGACACGTGAATTTGCCGAACTTACGGGCAATGAACTTGTCTACGACCTTTACACGGGCACGGGCACAATCGCCAATTTTGTTGCTAAAAAAGCACGCTTTGTAGTCGGCATTGAATATGTGCCTGAGGCTATTGAAGATGCAAAAGTCAATGCTGCGCTCAATGGACAAGAAGATAAGACACTGTTTTATGCTGGAGATATGAAAGACATCCTCACCGATGATTTCATCGCTGAGCATGGCCGTCCCGATGTCATCATCACGGACCCCCCTCGTGCTGGTATGCACGCCGATGTGGTCAATGTGATTTTGAATGCTGCTCCCCAGCGCATTGTCTACGTGTCGTGCAATCCTGCCACACAAGCGCGAGATCTCCAATTGCTTGATGCTAAATATCGTGTGGTCAAGGTACAGCCTGTCGATATGTTCCCCCAAACGCACCACGTAGAGAATGTGGTGCAGCTCGAACTCCGCTAAACCATATCGTTTTCTACGCAAAGTTGAGAGCCTCTTTGAGGCTGGATGCCTTTCCACCGTGGCAGAATTCTAGCCATATTTTGCAGTTGGCTACTTTGTTATTCTTCCTTCGAACACTTCCCTTATGTCTGCATTTTCTCACACTGTTCAGTTGCGCCAACGCCTTTCATTGCTCATAGAATCGCGTAATGCAGAAGGCTTGTGTGCCACGTTGACGAGTCTTCGCAATGCTGATTTCCGCACTGCAAGTCAATATCTAGGACAAGGTGATGTTTGGCGCGCACTTACAGAAGAAGAGTTTTGGCATTTCTTCCGAGTGTTAGCCGTAGATAACGCAAAAGCCTATGTAGGCACCCTGATAAAAGTGGTATTGACTTTGTCTAAACGACAGAATTTTGCGTTTGATAGTTGTGACTTTCAACGCTTTTCTCGAGAAGAAGCTTCCACCATCGATAGACGAAAGATGTTAGAAGCCTTTCTTCCTTTAATGGCGACGCCCCTGCAGGCAGAACGTTTGATGGACACTCTCCTTTGTTCGGAAGATTCAGTCCATAGTAGGGTAATGGTTTTATTCAAAGCTAGCACAACTGCGAGTTATTTCTTACTTTTCAAGGAACTCAAAGAGATGGATGCAGAGCCCGCATATTTGCGTCGCATTGCAGTGGAACTCATACGAAAGGGAGACAAGTGTTCTTTCAATTTTGCAGCCATTCTGCAACGATACTTTGATTTGGGCAACCTTCCTGGCACGTTTTCGCTTCAGATGCCACCTTACGAATTCTCGCGTTTAGACCAAAGTTTTGACCACTTTCTCAAGATTCTCTTGCGATAGTGAGGCTGTTTTTATTTTTCGTATGACCCATTCTTCCCAATATCAAGAAGAGTTTGTGCAAGCGCTCCTCGACTATGTTGCAGCTGCTCTTCGTGTTTCGGCCGTTGACCCGGATTATTGTCAAGAGGCTGTGCAGATTGTCGATGCACGCAATCATCTTTTTAGACAGATTGGTGAGCATCGCACAGATGAGGAGCAGGGCATCTATGCTTTGCGAGATCTTTGTGTCCTCGATGACGAACATATGCTCCTAAAGCCAGATGCCGGACGTTGTCGGTCTGTGGCGCGAGATTGCGGTTTGTATCGCTGAAAACACTAAATCTAATGTAGGATTGACGGCGTTTTTTCGGTGTATAGTTCAAGTTGCAAGCTCATTTGATGGCTGACTCTACAGGATAAGTTGGTGTCTTGTTTGTTTCTCTATTTCTGGCCGAGGAAGTTGGAGATTTCATAGAGAAATTGTATCTTTGATGTTTTATTATATCATTGGTATCTATGCGTTTTTTGATAACTCCTCAATTTTTCATCGAAACAGACCTCTTACAATTACATATCCAACAGCAGGAACAAACCAAAGTTGCCCAAGTAAAAGGGACGAAAGGGGAGGTGCTATTGACTTTTCCTGACAGTTTGAATTTAATTGAGCAAGAGAAACAAGAATGGATGAATAAGGTGGTCATTGAAGTGTTGAGAAAACAGTGTAAACTATTGGTCACACCGATCTTGAATGCTCGTTCGGCTGCTGCTGGTGTCCAATTCAATCGCGTAACATACAAAGATGTAAGTTCAAGGTGGGGCTCGTGTTCGGGTTTACGTAACCTCAATTTTAATGTGTGGTTGTTGCTCGCTCCTAAAGAACTCGTAGATTATGTGGTTTGTCACGAGTTGGCGCATCTAAAAGAAATGAATCATAGCGCGAAATTTTGGGCAGAAGTTGATCGAATACTGGGAGGAGAATTTGGACTGGCAAAAGCATTGGATAAGAAGATGAACAATTTTGCGCGTTCTTTGATGACCCAAGGGAGGTATCGCTGACAGAGGACGAAACTTTGCGAAAGAAGCTCATTAGGAAACTTGTTATAGCAGAAAGTATTGGAAGAAATGAAAGATAATGACTGGAAAAAACGTTTAGGTGTGGTGTTTAGCACCGCCTCAGACTATGAATATCAAACGAATGACGCTGAAGAAGTCGAAACTTTAAAAGAAAGTGCGCAGAAACTCCGCGTTAGAATCGAGAAAAATGGACGCGGAGGGAAAACTGTAACCATTGTAGGTGGTTTTGTGGGCGATGAAATGGCTCTAAAAAATCTGGGAAAGACATTAAAGTCCAAATGTGGGGTTGGAGGAAGCGTAAAAGATGGAGAGATTTTGGTGCAGGGCGATTTTAAACAGCGTATTGTCGAATTACTTCGTACAATGGGATACACACAAACAAAATAGCATTCTGTTCAAAATAGGAATTAGTGCCAAAGGCTTAGGTTGTTTTGTGCTTCAACGCGTCGTTCTAGTGCATCATTGAGTTGTGGGAAAAAATCCATTCCGGTAATATTCTCTATTTCATCGACAGTTTTTGTTGCATCACCCATATTCTGCTTTCCGTCACGGTTCGTGAAATAAAATCCGATGGCTTTCTCTCCTCCCTTTTTGAGAGATAGTACTACTTTAAAGAAAGCATTTGGAACGCGAATCTTTACAGACTTCCCAATATAGAGTTGTTTGCGCGAATCATTGAAGATTGGACCGCAAACAATGTAGACTTTCCCTTCGCGCTTTGCCCAGCGACGGCAGGCGCGTTCAACTTTTTCCCATCCTCCTGCGTTAAGCGCGTGAGTTTGGGGGCAGATGTTGCTCATAAAGAAGCATTCTGATTGCGCCGTTGAACTCCATTTCATATCAGCTGAAGGGCACATATGTCCACGATCATAGCCGCTATGTTTATAGTCATCCGTAGTTACTTGATAACGATAGGGCAACATTTCATCGGGGCGGAAATCATTGGAGCGCTGCACGCTTCCTTCGGTTTCATTGGCGGTAAGTTCCCAAGCCACCCAGTTGGGGCAAAGAGTCTCTCTGTTAAAGGAAAGTCTATAGCCCGTATGCACTACGATTTGTTCTGGATGGTTGTGTAGAGTGGCGGGTTGCTCTAGCGGCAGTGATGCGGAGGTATTGGAAAAAGAAGCAACGTTTGGCGTCGATATTGGCAACGCGATGGCTGATGCAATACTAGTAGCTACTAGAAATGTGGAAAGAAGTAAATTTTTCATTGTTATTTTGAAACAGATTTGGTAGTGCAAAGATATGCGTTCCCTCGATTTAGACAAATATCTGTGGCGTAAATTTTGTGTATTGCCACAAATCTTGTACATTTGCGACCGATTAGCGAGTGGAAATGCATTCTCCATTGTGGACTGTAGGATTTCCTCGTCATTGGTCACTAAAATTTTATCGTTAATATGTCGTTTTCTCTTCGTGGACTTTGGAAAGAAGCCGTTCAGCCCGAGACGCTTCGCGCCGTCCCCTTTATCTTAATGGGGTGTTTGGTCACTGCAGTAGGATTAGTCTATTTCATCAACCCTTATGGCATTGTGCCAGGTGGAGTGTTTGGTCTAAGCATTGTGCTACACGCCATTTTTCCATCTGCACCTATCGGAACTATTGCTCTGTGCATACAGATTCCGCTTTTAATACTTTCGCTTTTAGTGTTAGGCGGAAAGTTGGGGTTGCGAACCCTTGTCGCTGCAGTTGCTTTGCCATTGATGGTAAATGCTTTGACTCAACTGAGTTATCCTGTTGAAGCTTTGAAAAATCTTGATCCCACGAAACTACTAGGCGGCCATTTAGATTTGACGAACGACCTTATCATCAGCAGTTTGATAGGTGGTGTTTTGGTGGGAATAGGCACAGGAATTGTCATTAAACAGAGTGCATCTAGTGGGGGTAGCGACATTATTGCAATGATCATTCACAAATTTACTCGCGTAAGGTTCTCCTATGCTTTGATGACTGTAGACGGTTCTATTGTGCTTTCTGGTCTTTTAGTGATAGGTATGGGGTTCGGACTAAGCATTGGTAACGCCGAACCCAAATCATGGATGCTTTCCTTCTACTCCCTCATCGCGATGTTTGCCATCACACGCTCCATTGCGACAGTTGTAAGTGGTACGCAAGACACCAAACTCGTTCAGATTATTTGTGATAGCAAAGATCGTGAAGAACTTCGAGAATGGATATTACACACACTTGATCGCACGGCTACTTGTACACCTTCTAAAGGACTATATAGCGGAAGTGACAAAGATATTTTGCTTCTGGTGGTTCGTCAAAAAGAATTGCCCGCAATCACTGAAGGCATAAAACTCCGTGCGCCAAATTGTTTTGTCATTGTGACGGATGCGTACGATACGTATGGCTTTAGATGGAAAGAGCTCCCCGATGCCGGAACAATGCGCCTTGAATAAGGTAAGTCTTTACTTATGAGAGTAATAGAAAACGAGAGTGCGTCAAACCCTACAGTTTGACGCACTCTTGTTTTTGTTTGGATGTATGATGAATTTGGTCGGACACATGGGCTAGTGTCACCAATTCTATAAATCAATGCTGTTCGTCTTGTTTAGGGAACAGGCGAGGGAGGTTGCATCCCACAAAGTTTCCAACTACGATTGCAGGGTAGTAGAAACAAATGTCTTGCCAATGACTTTGCCAAAAATCGAGTGAACAACTGCTCAGATAGAAAGCATCAGCCATACAGTGGGGAAAACCGCACTTTATGAAAACGGGTACTCCAAAGAGAAGGGGTAAAAACTTTCCACGATACGCAAAGGTAACGGATACTGTCATAATAATGCCGCATCCAATGGCCAATAGTCCACTATTTAGCGCACCGTTTGCAAGACGTTCTCCGATGACAATTTCTGCCGTTGCCGAAAGGGGATGAGCTGCTGCGCGAGAGAGCAAGCCAACTAAAGCACAACCAATGACATTGCATACCAATATCAAAGCAAGTTGTGGAAATTCGTTGCGATGGATGAAGCCAGAAACGCTGGTGAACAACTTGAGACGATAGCTCACAATGGTAAGAAGACCAAAGGCAAAGAGTATTGCACCCGCCAAGTCGTGGAGTGTGAGATAGACGTAACCTGCTAAGCCGATGGCAACGCCGGCTGCAATAGAAAGACGAATAAGATCAAATGTTTTAGGCATCACTTTGTATAATATGTTTGAAGTTATCACTTTGTATGCCTATGTTCGAAACGACTGCAAAAGTACGAAAAAACTTTCATTCGCTGGTCGGTTTCCACATCTTATTTCTTGGCTTCTGTTTATTCGTGGAGTCGTAGAGTCAAAATCTGTTCAGAACCTAATGGCTGATTGGTATTATGGATTCGTTTATGGGATTCAGTTGTCTATAACACAAAAGAGGCTGTATCTAACAAAAGTTCGATACAGCCTCACAGGAACTTTGGAGTTTTCTGTTCAACTATAGGCTAGAAGCAACTATAGTTATGTGGTTTAAACTACGCCTTGTGCCATCATAGCCTTGGCTACTTTCATAAAGCCTGCCACGTTGGCACCCTTGACGTAATTGACATATCCATTGGGTTCTGTGCCATATTTGACACATTGTTGGTGGATGCCATGCATAATCTGATGCAAACGAGCATCAACATCAGCTTCGCTCCATGAGAGGTGCATTGCATTTTGGCTCATTTCAAGACCCGATGTAGCAACACCGCCTGCATTTACGGCCTTACCCGGTGCATAGAGCAACTTGTTTTCCAAGAAAAGGTCGATGGCTTCGGGTGTGCAACCCATATTTGAGATTTCACCAACACAGAGCACGCCATTGTCTATGAGATGCTGCGCATCTTCACCATTGAGTTCATTTTGTGTTGCGCAAGGCAAAGCAATATCCACTTTAACTTCCCAAGGACGTTTTCCTGGAATAAACTTCGCGGTGGGGAATTCGTCTGCGTAAGGCTCAACAATGTCGTTGCCAGAAGCACGGAGTTCGAGCATATAGTCGATTTTTTCGCCAGAGATACCCTCGGGATCATAGATATAACCATCAGGACCGCTGATTGTTACGACTTTTGCACCTAGTTGAGTAGCTTTTGTTGCTGCACCCCAAGCCACATTACCAAAGCCCGAGAGAGCAACGGTTTTGCCTTTGAGTTCGTGGCCTGCGCTTTGCAGCATTTCTTGCACGAAGTAGAGTCCTCCAAAGCCTGTTGCTTCTGGACGAATAAGACTACCACCAAATTCGAGGTTCTTACCTGTGAGCACTCCTGAGAAATCGCGCGTAAGTTTCTTATATTGGCCAAAGAGATAACCAATTTCGCGACCACCCACGCCGATATCGCCAGCAGGAACGTCTACTTCTGGGCCAATGTAGCGATAGAGTTCGTTCATAAATGATTGGCAGAAACGCATAATTTCAGCGTCACTCTTGCCTCTTGGTGAGAAGTCAGAACCTCCCTTGCCGCCACCCATAGGAAGGGTAGTGAGCGCATTTTTGAACGTTTGTTCAAAACCGAGGAACTTGAGAATGCTCAGATTCACGGAAGCGTGGAAGCGCAAACCGCCTTTGTAGGGGCCAATGGCAGAATTGAACTGCACGCGATAGCCGATGTTGACTTGCACTTTGCCACGGTCGTCCACCCAGGGTACGCGGAAAGTGATGATGCGTTCGGGTTCAACTAAACGCTCAAGCAGTGATGCACGTTCCCACTCTGGGTGTTGGTCGTAGATGTCACCAATGCTAAGTAGTACTTCACGAACAGCTTGCAAAAATTCGGACTCGCCTGGGTGGCGGGCTTCAAGCTGCTGCATAAATAAGTCAATGTTCATGGCTCAAAGTTTTTAGTAATATGTCCGATGAGTGAACTGAGTGCCACTCATCGGGTGGGCAATAAGGATTATAATCTTAGCGAATCATATCGCAACCCATATAAGGTTGCAAAGCTTTGGGGATGCGAATGCCGTCTTCTGTTTGGAAGTTTTCGAGTAACGCTGCCACTATGCGAGGCAATGCCAATGCAGAACCATTGAGAGTGTGGCACAACTCAATCTTTTTATCATCATTGCGACGATAGCGACACTTCAAACGATTTGCTTGATAACTATCGAAGTTTGAAACAGATGAAACTTCCAACCAGCGGCCTTGAGCTTCTGAATAAACCTCAAAGTCGTAGCAAAGAGCAGCTGTAAAACTCATGTCTCCGCCGCAAAGACGCAAAATACGATAGGGGAGTTCAAGTTTTTGGAGCAAACCTTCAACGTGTGCCAACATTTCGTCGTGGCTCTGTTGAGAATGTTCGGGACGATCGATACGCACGATTTCTATCTTAGAAAATTCGTGTAAACGATTGAGTCCGCGCACATCTTTACCATAGCTACCAGCTTCGCGGCGGAAGCATTGTGTGTAAGCGCAGTTTTTAATGGGAAGATCACGCTCTTCAATAATCACATCGCGATAGATGTTAGTGACGGGCACTTCAGCGGTGGGAATAAGATAAAGGTCATCAAGTGTGCAATGATACATTTGCCCTTCTTTATCAGGCAATTGACCAGTACCGTAACCAGATGCTGCATTAACAACAGTCGGAGGCATTATTTCTGTGTAACCGGATTCGCGCGCTTCGTCTAAGAAGAAGTTGATGAGAGCGCGTTGAAGACGAGCACCCAAGCCTTTGTACACGGGGAAACCAGCACCAGTGATTTTTACGCCTAGGTCAAAATCAATGAGGTCATATTTTTTGGCAAGTTCCCAGTGGGGAAGGGGATTAGCAGGGAGTTCAGTATTGTTACCTCCTGTTTTCACGACTTCGTTGTCTTCAGCAGAATGACCTTCGGGTACAATGTCGTAAGGAAGGTTGGGAATCGTATAAAGCACATTTGTGCGTTCTTCCTCGGCTTCTCTTTTGGCATCCTCAAGTTGTGTGCTTCGTTGTTTCAGTTCAGCCACACGTGCTTTAGCAGCTTCGGCTTCTTCGGAATTTCCGGCTTTCATCAAAGCACCGATGCTCTTTGCAAGTGTTTTTTGTTCAGCAAGCACAGCATCTAATTCACTTTGGGCAGCCTTGCGCTTATTGTCAGCTGCGAGCACAGCGTCAATTGCTTTGCGCGCATCACTGAAGTTTTTCTTTTCCAAGCCGCGAATCACGGCTTCTTTATCATCGGTAATTTGTTTTATCGTCAGCATATTTGCTATAGAGAAGTTTGTTTATAGGGCAAAAGTAGCAATAATTTTTGGAACAACCCACAGCGACAGCAGAAACTTTTGGACTATTTTCAAATAAATTCCTCATTGCTAGTCGTGTTGTTCGAGTAGGTTTTGGAGCGATTATATCGCTTCTCACAAATATAATGTGTCCCTTGCTCAGATTGTCCATCAAATACTATCTTTTTGAATGATTTCAGAGGATAAATGTGATTATCCGTAGAATAGATATCTGTCAATCGCAAAATAGTTATTCGTCACAAACAGCATCAACACAAAGATATAAACACTCAACTCCGTATCCCAAAACCATACGTGGTGATGGGTTACACTTTATTAAGAGAAAACGCTCCGAATACTGTTAAAATGGCATCCTAAATTTACTCGGCATTTGGAACAAACTAGGAAAAAACTAATGTTTTCTACGTGGGTTCAAATCCATTCCTCTGACAAATTTGGGACGTATTCTCAAACTTTTCTCGACATTCTCCGACTTTTTCTTGATTTTCCCCGAACTTTTCCTGAATTTCTCGGATATTTCCCCGAATTTGTCGGACGGAAACAAAATTCCGTCGGATATAATCCGAAAAATGTCCCACGAAATCACTCGAACAACGTGTTGT
>CAJPLH010000003.1 GCA_905371275.1 Prevotellaceae bacterium | reverse complement strand
ACATTACGCACCACATCAATCACTTTCATCTGCGTATCAATCGGCAACCCATCTTGAGAGAAATAGCCAAACTTCACGGTTTCTCCCACCACAAAACGCCCGCTAGAGGGAGGAACTTCCCCAAGGAGCATTTTGATGAACGTACTTTTCCCTGTTCCATTGTTTCCCACGATACCCATTTTCTCAAAGCGCGAGAAATTGTAGTAGAAATCTTTGAGAATAACGATACCATCCTCAAAAGTTTTCGATACATATTCAGCCTCAAAAATCTTAGAACCAATGTATCCAGCCTTCACATTAAGTCGCGCAGCGCGTTCCTCAGTGCGTCGTTTCGCTTGTTGTTCGAGTTCGTAGAAAGCCTCCTTGCGCGAACGACTCTTGTGACCACGTGCCTGCGGTTGTCGGCGCATCCAGTCGAGTTCTTTGCGATAGAGATTGCGCGCTTTGTCAATGTTAGCATTGGTAGCCGCGATGCGTTCGTCGCGTTTCTCCAAATAGTAGGCATAATTTCCCTTATAACTATATGCCGTTTGCTGATCAATCTCCACAATAGATTGACACACACGGTCGAGAAAATAGCGATCGTGCGTCACCAAGAGGAGAGCTTTAGTGTTGCGTTGCAGATATTTCTCCAACCATTCAATCATCTCCAAATCCAGATGGTTGGTGGGTTCGTCGAGAATGAGCAAGTCGGGATTAGCAATGAGCACTGAAGCCAGAGCCACGCGCTTCTGTTGTCCTCCCGATAACAAACCAACAGGTTTATCCAGTTGAGTGATTTTCAGTTGAGTGAGAATTTGTTGTGCGCGGAGTTGCACCTCCGTCCATTCCTCATCAGCATCGAAAGCATCCGTGTGTGCTTGCAAAGACTGCCCCTCATCGGCAATGAGGAGCGAAGCATATTCAGCTTTCAAACGACTCGCAACCGCCTTTTTTACCGGCATCTCAGGGGCAAATTCAGGAGTTTGTTCCAGCATACCCACACGAATGCCTTTCTGAAAAACAATATCTCCCGAGTCAGCGGTGTCTTTTCCGGCAATCAGTCCAAGCAAGGTTGATTTTCCTGCTCCGTTGCGAGCAATAAGTCCCACGTGCTGTCCTTCAGCAACGCTAAAAGAAAGATCTTCGAAGAGGATTAAATCACCAATACTTTTGGTTAAATTCTGTATATCTAGGTAGGGGGTAGCCATAAATCGGAATTTTATGAAGCGAATTTACAAAAAAGTGAGGAGTAAATTCGCATAATTGAGAGATTTGTTTTATTTTTGCAGCTGAAAACCTTGTGTTTTTTTGTTCAAGTCATATGAACAGTCTACAACAATACGTCAGTATTGCATAACTGTTGCGGTGAGAATCGCTTTTTTGACAACAGAACCATCATCTTGATTCTTATTTCTGAAGAATAATATTTCTGAAGAACAGTCCTCTCCACACCTTTATATATTCTCATTAAAGCAACCATTCGCAGTGATTGTGAATGGAGAGACATAATAAAAACGAAGTTTATATTCCCTCTATGCCTAAATATACAAAAGAACAGCTTCTAGCAATGTCCGTTGAAGAACTCCAATCGATGGCTTCTGCTATGAGTACGCCCAACCACACTAGTAGCATACGCGAGCAACTCGTGTATGACATCATCGATGCTCAGGCCGATGAAGTGGGGAGTGTTGTTGAAGCCGCTCCCAAACGCAAGCGCATCAATTCCTATGGCCAAGACCACGTTTATTCCGCAAGTCAAGCTGGAAACAGTGAGCGATTTGATAGTGTGAAAGACGAACGTGCTGCAAAAAAAATGGTTGCTGCAAAGGCGCGCGAATCTGAAGCTGAAGCTGTGAAGGCACTTGTAGACGCCGATCAGGTTGCCGAACCTCCTAAACGCAGAAGAGGACGCCCCACTAAAGCCGAGGTGGAACATCGTAAGGCGTATGAAGAGATGGTGTTTCGTCAGAAAGCCCTGTTGCATCAAGAAAGACAGGCACAAGCTGTTCTGTTGGAGAAAGAATACCAAGAGCAACCCACCAACGCCACTGCCTCTGACACTGCGGAAAGTACCAATGCTTTTCACACTTTTGCACACGACTCAGAAGAGACAGCGGTACATAAGGAAAATTCCGCAAGCAATGGTGTTCTGCCTAGCATAGCTGAAGTAGAGACAACCCGTGCGGTCGATCCCACTGACTTATCCGACTTGCCTGATTTCATCTTGGAACAAATGCGTCAGCAACCTGCGATCATCGTCACAGAGTCCGTTTTGGAAAAGGACAAAGAAAACAAGCAAGAACAAGAGGGAGAACAAAAGGAAAAACTGAAAGAAAAACAAGCGGAAGAGTCAGAGCGACACCCTGCACTGCACAATCCACTCGCCACACTTTCTCAAAATTTCCAACAGCGCAGCATTGCGCACTTACCTGTTTTAGATAGCGTGCCAACAGGAGATTTCGTTATCGTCGAAGACGTACCCGTAATCGATAGTCTTGATTTTAATTACATCTCCGAATCGCAAGACGCTTCTTATTATGGAAGTGGAGAACCCGTACAAACTCCTCGTTTCCGTAAGTTCAAGGATGACGCATTGGTAAATCCACAGTTGTTGAATCGTGCGGATGCACAGGAAGTTCCGGAAGTTCCCGTTGCACCTCCCCCTGTGCAACAAGATGTTATCATTGAAGGAAGTGGCGTTCTCGAAATCTCTCCGCAAGGTTCAGGTTTCTTGCGCTCCTCCGACTACAATTATATGCCTTCTCCAGACGACATTTTTGTTACCCAACAGCAAGTGCGCAACTATGCACTCAAAATGGGAGATGTCGTTGAAGGTAAAGTGAAAGTGCCCCGAGAAGGAGAAAAGTATTTCGCACTCACCAGCATCGAGCGCATCAATGGCCTCGAATCCCACCAAGTGCGCGACCGCATCGCCTTCGAACACCTCACCCCATTGTTCCCAGACGAACAATTCAAACTTTCCACGCAACCCAATGCCCCCCTTGCTTGTCGCACTGTCGATTTGTTTTCACCCATCGGTAAGGGGCAGCGCGCACTCATCGTAGCGCAACCCAAGACGGGTAAAACGATCTTGATGAAGCAAATTGCCAATGCCATTGCCGCCAACTATCCTGACACCTATCTCATGATGCTCCTCATCGATGAGCGTCCAGAAGAAGTCACCGATATGGCGCGCACCGTCAATGCAGAAGTCATCGCCTCTACCTTCGACGAACCCGCCACGCATCATGTGCGCATCGCCCAAATGGTATTAGAAAAAGCAAAACGTATGGTAGAATGTGGTCATGATGTGGTCATCTTCCTCGATTCCATCACGCGTCTTGCGCGCGCCTTCAACACCGTTGCGCCCACTTCTGGCAAAATCCTCACTGGTGGTGTCGATGCCAATGCACTCCAAAAGCCCAAACGCTTCTTCGGTGCCGCACGTAACATCGAAAACGGAGGTTCGCTCACCATCATTGCCACAGCACTCACCGACACAGGTTCCAAGATGGACGAAGTCATCTTTGAAGAATTCAAGGGAACAGGTAACATGGAATTGCAACTCGACCGCACCCTTGCCAACAAGCGCATCTTCCCTGCTGTCAATCTCATTCAAAGTTCCACACGCCGCGACGATCTTCTTCTCGAAGAAAATACACTCAACCGTATGTATATCATCCGCAAGTTTATTGGTGATATGAGTAGCGTTGAGGCCATGGACTTTGTGAAAAAGCGTCTTGAAGATTCACGTTCTAACGAAGAATTCTTGATGAAAATGAACAAGTAAGCCCGTTGCAAGGAGCATTTTGTTCGCAAAAATCCCCTAACAATCTCGTGACAAGGCATTTTTTAGCCTTGTCACCTTATTTTTGTATCGAAAAACTTATTCGTTTCACAAAAAAGACGTACCTTTGCACTCGATATGTCTAGTAAAGACGCATACATAGTCCCACTGCGTAGCGTTCAGCGCGAAGCTGTAACACGCACACTTCACCTCGACAATGAGTATTTTGCTGCTTTAGAGCAAGACGAAATCCTCGGTGGCGATGTCACTGTTGAAATGCACGTACGATATGGTGCCGGTGAAACCTATCTTTTCTCTTATAAGGGAGAGGGTAGTGTAGTAGTAGCGTGCGATCGCTGTCTAGAACCTACCACAATCCCTGTTGTTTTCGATGAACAACTCCGAGTGGGCTATGATGATGATAACAACACAGATGCAGATCTGATTGTCATTCCCTTCTCGCAGACTCACTACGACACAGCATGGGATATTTACGAATCCATTGCGCTCAACTTGTCACTCCAAAGGGTGCACCCAGAGGGCGAGTGCAATGCTGATATGATGAGCCGCTTCTCCGCTGAGGAGGATTCCGAAGACAATAGCACAGAAATCTCATTTTGAAATCATAGCATAAGACAAGGACGGCAAACTCCGTAGCCTAATTCGGAGAAGTTGGCAACCTCGTCGTTTTTGGCTTTGCAGCGTTGCATCATTTTATTGGTTTCTCACTTTTCGATATCAATATATTCGAGAGAATCATCTTGTAAATGGTGCGCGATACTCCAAGAATAATAATACAAAATTCAATAGAACAATGGCACATCCTAAAAGAAGACAATCAAAGACTCGTACTCTCAAGCGTCGCACCCACGACGGAGCTGTAGCTCCTACACTTGCTAAGTGCAGCAACTGCGGTGCATTCCACATCTACCACACTGTATGCCCCACTTGCGGTTACTATCGTGGCAAGATTGCTATCGTAAAGGCTGAGGTAGCTGAGTAATCTACAACACTTTGCGGTTTTCGGTGGCTCATCTAGCACACCGAAAACCGTTTTTTGTTTTTTCAAGGGGCAAAGTCCAACCCCTGCATCGTGCATCAATAGGAAGATTGACCAATGTCGCACCGCCGCTTGCATTTTCGGCGACTAGTTTCATTAGCTTTTCCTCAGCACAACGACAAAGTTTGGACGCTTCAATCATTCTCTTTCTCCAACAATGGAAAAAATCAATGCCGTTATCACCGGCGTAGGTGGATTCGTCCCCGAATACGTACTCAACAACGAAGAACTTTCTCGCATGGTAGACACTAACGATGAGTGGATCATGACGAGAATTGGTATCAAAGAACGCCGCATTCTCAACGAAGAAGGTCTTGGCACAAGTTACATGGCGCGCAAAGCCGTGAAACAACTCCTCGAAAAGACCAACACAGACCCACAAGAAGTGGACTGTGTCATCTTGGCCACCACCACGCCCGACTATCCCTTCCCCAACACAGCGAGCGTAGTCGTAGGACGAGTAGGTATGAAAAATGCCTTCTGCGTTGACCTTCAAGCAGCTTGCTGCGGTTTCCTCTTCGCTATGGACATGGCCGCATCAATGGTGCAAAGTGGTCGTTACAAAAAGGTTGTAGTCGTTGGTGCCGACAAAATGTCCTCTATTGTAGACTATAGCGACCGCGCCACAAGTCCCATTTTCGGTGATGGAGCTGCTGCAGTGATGGTAGAACCCACCACTGAAGACCTCGGTTGGAAAGACAGCTACCTTCGTGCTGATGGTAAGGGACTTCCTTTCCTCTGCATGCGCGCTGGAGGTTCGGCTTGTCCTCCCTCTTATTTCACCATAGACCACAAAATGCACAAGTTGCACCAAGAAGGTCGCACCGTTTATCGCTTCGCAGTGACTAATATGAGCGATGCTTGCGCCACCATTGCAGAGCGCAACGGTCTCAACGGCGACAACATCACCTGGGTGCTTCCTCACCAAGCCAACGTGCGCATCATCGAAGCTGTAGCCAATCGTTTGGAACTCTCTATGGACAAGGTGATGCTCAACATCCAACGCTATGGCAACACCTCAGCAGGAACATTGCCCCTAGCATTGTGGGACTACGAAAAGAAACTCAAAAAGGGCGACAACATCGTGCTCACCGCCTTCGGTGCTGGCTTCACCTGGGGTGCAGCCTATATGAAGTGGGGCTATGATGGTCAATAATCTCATAGATTTGGGATAAATTATAGCATTGTTGCACTTTGCTCTTCCAAAGTTGTAACCTTTCCATAAGCGACTTTCGGTCTTGCACTGGCACTGCCGAAAGTCGCTTCTTCTTTCCCTTCCCACTCAATCTACTTTTTATTCATCGCGTTTATCGCAACCACTTCTTCAACTTCCACTCTTTTTTCTCCTATGCACAAAGCCGGTTTCGTAAATATCGTGGGAAATCCCAATGTCGGAAAATCCACTCTTATGAATCTCCTCATGGGTGAGCGCATCTCCATTGCCACCTTCAAAGCCCAGACCACTCGCCATCGCATCATGGGCATCATCAATTCCGATGATGCACAAATCGTCTTTTCCGACACCCCCGGTGTGCTCAAACCCAACTACAAGTTGCAGGAGTCGATGTTGGCTTTTTCAGAAGGAGCCTTGCAAGATGCCGACATTTTGCTCTACGTCACTGATGTAGTGGAGAAACCCGACAAAAATGCAGACTTCATCACCAAGGTGCAACGCATGAAGATACCCATTTTCGTGCTCATCAACAAAATTGACCTTTCCAATCAAGAAGGCGTCATGAAACTCATTGAAGCTTGGCACGAAGTATTGCCCACAGCAGAGATATTCCCAATTTCTGCCCAAGCCAAATTCAATGTCGATGCCGTGTTGGCGCGCATCAAAGAGTTGTTGCCCGATTCTCCTCCCTATTTCGACAAAGACCAGTGGACAGACAAACCTGCACGATTTTTTGTCAACGAAATCATTCGTGAGAAAATTCTTTTATACTACGACAAAGAAATCCCCTATTCCGTGGAAGTTGCAGTAGAAGAGTTCAAAGAGTCAGAAAATAATATCCGCATCCGCGCCATCATCTATGTAGAGCGCGATAGCCAAAAAGGTATCATCATTGGTCACAAGGGAGTCGCCTTGAAAAAAGTGTCCACTGAAGCGCGCAAAACACTCGAGAAATTCTTCCAAAAGAGCATTTTCTTGGAAGTCTACGTAAAAGTTGATAAAGACTGGCGTCAAAACGACCGTCGTCTTGAAGCCTTTGGCTATCGATTAGACTAAACGATAAACTCCCTCTATCGTCTAACGTCTACTCTCTAACGTCTATTCTCTAATGTCTAACGTCTAAGATTCTTTTTCGTGTTAATGATTGTTTCTTGTTCTTCTCTCGCGTGCGCGTACGCGCGCGCCCACTAGGGTTTTACACTTTTTGCTGTCACAAGTGTCACACAATCATTCGCAAGTTGTTGAAAAACAGGTGGTTATCGGTGTTTTGTACATTCGTTAAGAAAAAAGCGCGCTTTTCCTTCCAACAATCGAGGGAAAAACAAACAAAAAAGTGTTGATAGGAAAAGAAAGTGGTGATGGTGCTCTGCAAATTGTGTGATAATTTGAGAGAGTACATCATTAGTTTGGATTTTAAGAAAGTATGTGCATGTTTCTTCTTAAACTTGCGCATACTTTCTTCTTTTTTCTGCTTACTCCTCTGGAAAATATAGCGTTTTTCCGTTACAAAATGACGTGTTGTTTTAGCGCAAACAACGTGTTGTTTTACCACAAACGACGTATTGTTTTACCACAAACGACGTATTGTTTTACCATAAACGACGTGTTGTTTTACTACAAACGACGTGTTGTTTTACCATAAACGACGTGTTGTTTCTCTGAAAATGAATATGTGTTTTTGGGGCTGCTGTGACACTTGTGACAGCAAAAAAACAGAAATCCTGTAGGATGCGCGTGTGTTATGCGCGCGTGTACGTGTGTGTTGCGCGAGGAGAGGACCGATTAGGGATAATAGACTCGTTTTGCTGTGTATGCGTGGCAAAAATATGGGTTGGTAATCTCGAAACTCCATTTTTCTGCCGATTTTTCACTCTTTTGCCTCATATCTACCCATATAGTATAGGGGGTAGAATATAAGAGAGTAGATTTGGAACAAAGTGGGGATGCAATCAAAAATGCTGATTTTGAAAAGGAATAGCGAAAGGAAAATTACATTTTCGACTCTGCTACTTCGCTCATTTTTAGAGGTGCGTTGAAAACTTCATTTCAAACCTCCATTTTTTTTGAAGAATTGTTTTGTACGAATGAAATAAATTCGTAGATTTGCAACACGAAGAAAGCAAATCAAGGTCAAAAAGACCAAGCACTTCAGTTAACTATTTTGCAATATCCTCCCATTTGTTTACTCTACAAATATGGAAACTCAAGCTCTTTGCGGTCTAAATCCCGCAGATTTCGACAAAGAAATCGAAGGCAAGAAAGTGGAACTTTTCTTCCTGCGCAATATCCAAGGCAATGAAGTGGCAATTACCAACTATGGCGGCACAATTCTCGCCATTATGGTGCCCGATAAAAATGGAAAACGCACTAACGTGATTCAGGCTCACGACAACATCGAGGCTTGCATCAATTCTCCAGAACCCTTCCTTTCCACCCTCGTGGGACGTTATGGCAACCGCATTGCACGTGGTCGATTCCAACTCAATGGCAAGGAATATCATCTCACCGTGAACAACGGTCCTAACCACCTCCACGGAGGTCCTACTGGTTTTCACGCTCGCGTGTGGGATGCTGAACAAGTGGGTGCGCAAAGCCTTGTTTTGCGCTATGTGTCTGCTTACTATGAAGAAGGATTCCCCGGTGAACTTTCTATGACCGTGCGCTACACTTGGACTGATGACAACGAACTCGAAATCGACTATCACGGCACTACCAACAAGAAGACGGTGGTGAATATGACGAGTCACGGATTTTTCTCGCTTCAAGGTTTGGGCAATCCTACTCCCACTGCGATGGACACCATCTGCGAAATCAATGCTGATTTCTTTGTGCCTATCGATGAAACTTGCATTCCCACTGGAGAAATTAAGAAAGTGGAAGGTACTGCTTTCGACTTCCGCACTCCACACGTGGTGGGCGAACGCATCGACGATTCCAACTGCGAGCAAATCAAGAATGGCGCAGGCTACGATCACTGCTATGTGTTGAACAAAAAAGAAGTGGGCGAATTGTCTTTTGCAGCTAAAATCAAAGAACCCGTGAGTGGTCGCACAATGGAAGTTTACACCACAGAACCAGGTTTGCAATTCTACTCAGACAACTGGGCAAATGGTTTCCCTGGCTATAAAGGAGCCACCTTCGGTCGCCGCTCAGCACTTTGCTTCGAAGCGCAACACTTCCCCGACAGTCCCAACAAACCTCATTTCCCCAGCGTTGTGTTGAATCCTGGTGAGGTATATACCCAAAAGACTGTTTATAAGTTTGGCGTAGAATCTTAATGAAACTTCAGCTCGCGCTGAGTAATGTCTCAGCGCGAGCCTTTTCTGTTGAAATATATCAAATAAAAATCAAATTCAAATACATTCAATGGCTCAAAAAACCAAACAATGGGGCGCGATTATCGTGATGATAGCCCTCTTCGCTATGATTGCCTTTGTGACCAACTTGTGCACACCTATGGCAACTATTATCAAGAACCAAGGTCCTATTTCCAATGTGTTGGCACAGATTGGTAACTACGGAAACTTTGTAGCTTACCTCGTGATGGGTATTCCTGCTGGTTTGCTCATTTCTAAATTTGGCTACAAGAAAACAGCCCTTGGCGGTCTCTTAGTAGGTATGGTGGGTATCGCAATCCAATGGTTTAGCGGACAACTCGATGCACAAGCAAATCTCGGTTTGGTGTTTGCAGTATATCTCACTGGTGCTTTCATCGCTGGTCTTTGCATGGCTATCCTCAACAGTGTGGTAAACCCCATGCTCAATGTGCTTGGTGGTGGTGGTAACTCTGGTAACCAACTCATCCAATTGGGTGGTGTGTTCAACTCTTCTGCTGCTGTAGCTTGCTACATCCTTATGGGTGCACTCATTGGTGAGGCTTCTAAAGCAAAAATCTCTGATGCTTCTCCTGCGTTGCTCATTGCTTTCGCTATCTTTGCTATTGCTTTCGTGGTGATTTTCTTCACCAAGATTGAAGAATCTGTACAAGAGGAAAAAGAAGAAAATGCACTTTCTGTAGGTCAGCTTATTGCTGGAGCACTTGGCTTCCGTCATTTCGCTCTCGGTGCTTTGGCTATCTTCCTTTACATGGGCATCGAAGTTGGTGTGCCTAACTTCGTACAACAATATTTGGTGGATCGAGGAATTCCAGCAGGAACGGTAGGTTTGCTCGTTGCTGTTTATTGGTTCATGATGCTCGTTGGCCGTTTCGTAGGTGCTAGTATCGGTAGCATGGTAAGCAGCCGCACCATGGTCACCACTGTTGCTGTGGCAACTCTCGTGCTCGTTCTCTTCGGCATATTTGCTCCTAAAAATGTTTTGGTGAGCTTCCCTGGTGTAAACTGGAGTACACTCGAACTCATCTGGTGTCCCATTCCTGTTGGCACTTTCTCTCTCCTTCTCGTAGGTCTTTGCACCTCAGTGATGTGGGGAGCTATCTTCAACCTCGCTGTAGAAGGTCTTGGTCGCTTCACTGCAATTGCAAGTGGTATCTTTATGACGATGGTATTCGGTTGCGCTGTGATGATGGCTATCCAAGGTTATGTGGCCGACGTCACCAATTACACCCAAAGCTTCTGGGTAGTAGTCTTCTGCGCTGCTTACATCCTCTTCTACGCTCTCGTGGGTAGCCGTGTAAGCCGTCGCGACGAAGTTTAATTCTCTAGAACTCTCATAGCCTAGTGGCAATGCCTCCCACTTAGGGAGCGCATTGTCCACAAGGTAATTCTTATAACCCCTCAAAATCTTTCCCTCAATGAAACTTACTATCGATGACGTTCGTGGCCGTTTCCAAAAACACTTCGACGGCACTACTGGTTCTGTATATGCTTCACCTGGTCGCATCAACTTGATTGGTGAACACACCGACTACAACAATGGTTTTGTTTTCCCTGGCGCTGTGCAACAAGGCATGATCGCTGAAATCAAACCCAACGGCACGCGCACTGTTCGTGCTTACTCCATCGACTTGAAGGACTACACCGAATTCTCTTTGGATGATGCTCAAGGACCATCTGCTAGCTGGGCACGCTACATATTCGGTGTTTGCCGTGAAATGATGGAACTCGGTGTTCCCGTTGAAGGATTCAACACAGCGTTTGCAGGCGATGTTCCCCTCGGTGCTGGTATGAGTTCTTCTGCTGCACTCGAATCTGTTTATGCTTTTGCGCTCAACGACATTTGGGGGGGCAACAAAGTAGAGAATATGGAACTCGCTCGCGTGGGTCAACGCACAGAACACAAGTATGTGGGTTGCAACTGCGGTATCATGGACCAATTTGCTTCTGTACACGGTAAGGCTGGTTCGTTGATGCGTTTGGATTGTCGTAGCGGAGAATTCGAATACTTCCCCTTCAATCCACAAGGTTACAAACTCGTGTTGGTGAACTCTCAAGTGAAGCACGAACTCGTGGGTTCTCCTTACAACGATCGTCGTCGCAGTTGCGAACGTGTGGCTGAAGCCATCAACAAACTCCACCCTGAAGTGGAAAGTTTGCGCGATGCAAGCTACGAACAACTCGATGAAGTTCGTGGTCAAGTGAGCGAAGAAGATGCACTCCGCGCACACTATGTGATTGGTGAGCGTGAACGCGTGCTTACCGTTTGCGATGCACTCGAAAAGGGTGACTACGAAACAGTGGGTAAGATGATGTATGAAACTCACGAAGGACTTTCAAAAGAATATGAAGTGTCTTGCGTAGAACTCGACTACCTCAACGATATTGCGCGTGAAGAAGGCGTTACTGGTTCACGCATCATGGGCGGTGGCTTCGGTGGTTGCACCATCAACCTCGTTGCTGACGAACTCTATGACAACTTCTGCAAGGTGGTGAAAGAAAAGTTCGCTGCTAAGTTTGGCAAAGAGCCTATCGTCATCGATGTAGTGATCGGTGATGGCGCACGCAAACTTTGCTAAATCACCTAATGTTGTGTGCAGCTCTTCTAACTATCTTGGGTGATGGTGGAGAGCAACGACATACACACCTCATTTAGACATAGCGACTTGTCAAAAGTCTATTGAAAAGGAAAAGTACTGAGCAATTTCTTTGCTCAGTACTTTTTTTTCTCACAATAAATAGCGAAATTTGCAGACAATATGTCTATTCTCGAAGGCTCGCTCATCAATTGGGCGATATTCAGCAGTACTATTCAACTCATCATCAAAGGTTTACTCATTGGCATTATTGTTTCTGCGCCAATGGGACCTGTGGGTGTGCTTTGCATTCAACGCACGATGCACCGCGGTCGTACGGTGGGTTTGGTGACAGGGTTAGGAGCATCTCTGTCTGATATGATTTATGCCATTATCACTGGGGCAGGTATGACCTTGGTGATGGCATTTGTGGAACAAGAACAAAATGTCTATTGGATGAAGATTGGGGGCAGTGCCATTCTTTTTGCCTTTGGTTTGCACACGCTCTTAAGTAATCCCCTCAAGGCGATTAGACGCAATAAACATAAACGTGGCAATCTGGTGCACAATTTTGTGACTTCGTTCTTTCTTACGCTTTCCAATCCTCTCATCATCTTCCTCTTTATTGCACTTTTTGCGCAACTCACCTTCACTGTGCCTCAAAATCCTTTTGGCGCATTGTGGGGTTATCTCTCCATTTTCGGTGGCGCGATGTTGTGGTGGGGTGGTCTGACGGCTATCATCACCAGAATGAAAAATTCTTTTGGGTATCGTGGCATGATTATTCTTAATCGTGCGATTGGTGTGATTGTACTCACGGTGAGTGTGATTTATGCCTTCCTCACTTTGTTTCATATTCAAGTGCATCTACCTTTAGCTGCTTAGTCTTATATGCTTATTGCTCAAAAACTCCAGTATTCTAGTCGCTCTGAATATCTGCTCTATATGTGGCAGGTTGAAGATATATTGCGTGCGCATCATTGCAGCATTGACGAACTTCGGGAGAAGTATCTCGCGCGCTTTGATGTGGCAGCAGAAGTGCGTGCTGAAATGGAAGCTTGGTATGAGAATCTTTGCGTGATGATGCGTGAAGAGGGAGTGACAGAACATGGACATTTGCAAATCAACAAAAATGTGATTGAAGGTTTGGCAGAAGTGCATGAACTGCTCATTGACAATGCGAAGTATCCTTATTACAGACAAATGTATTACAAAGTGTTGCCCTATATTGTGGAACTTCGTGCGAAACAAGATGCAGCATCGAAAGAGGATGGAATGGGAGTGGCTCAGGAATTGGAACTCTGTTTTGAGTTGCTCTATGGGGTGATGTTGCTGCGCTTGCAAAAAAAGACTTTGAGTGAGGAAACGCAAACGGCTACTAAGGATGTTTCTGTGTTTTTGGGACAACTTTCTGACTATTGGAAAGCAAACCGAGAAGGAAAACTGGAAACATGCAACTGATGTTTGGATTTTATAAATGATAGATGCGCATTGTATCTAAGGAGAATAAATGACACACAAAAGGAAATTTCGACGCGACAGAAAAGGCTTTACCCGATATCATTTTCTGATGGTATTTTGGGGAGTTGTTGCTGTGCTTTATGGTGTGAAGATGATATTCCCCGAATGGACCTCACGACAGATAGAGTGTTTGATGGTTTCTTCAGAACCCCGTTTTGTACAGACTGATGATTCTGTGTCAAAGCATAGTCTAGAGGTGGATAGTTTGTTTTGTGCACCGCGCCACAACCCCATTTGGTTGACCAAGGAGGGAAAACCCGTGAAGAATCGTGTCACTTCCGTACCCACTTTTGAGGAGGCTTTCCCCGATTTGAACGATGTGCAGTTGGCAACGGCGTCAAAACTCGGCATCCAGTCGTGTAAGAACAGAACGGAGGCTACTCGTCATGGCAGTAAACTCGTTTATATAGGCGATAACCCTTATTTTGTGGTAAAGCCTTTGGCGCATAGTATCCCTTATCTTGTACCTAAAGCCGCTACTTTGCTAGAAGAAATCGGACATTCGTTCTTAGACAGTTTGACCACAAAGGGAATACCCTTTCACAAATTGGTGGTAACCTCTGTGCTGCGGACAGAGGAAGATGTGCAGCTTTTGCGACAACACAATGGAAATGCTTCCGAAAACAGTTGCCATCGCTTCGGCACGACGTTCGACATTTCTTATAATCATTATCTCCGTGTGCAAGATCCAGAACTTCCTCCTCAAGTCGAAACGTGGGCAGTAACGCTCAAAAGCGTGTTGGCAGAGGTGCTGAACGATCAACGCAAACGTGGCACTTGTTATGTCAAATACGAAGTGCATCAATCCTGTTTTCACATCACAGTGCGCTAATTGAAGGTGCACTGTGATGTGTGCGTTTGTTGCGACGTGACAAATTACCACTCGAAATCGATAGTTAAACTTGGTTTGTTGTCTGATTGTTAGTATCTTTGCAGTAAAGAGATTTTCTGTCCTTGAATTGCTTACATAAGTGAAGCATAAGATGGTGCTCTCCTTCTTTTCATCTTTGAACGATATGCTACAACAAATTTCTCAACGCTTTTGCTTACGATGGCTATTTGTCCTCGTGGGGATGCTGGGTTTTGTTGTCAGTGCTACGGCAAGAGTGTGGACTCCAGATGAAGTTCCTGTGCCGAGATATGAAAATCGCATGGAATATGTGAGTAATCCCGAGCAGATACTTTCACAAAGTGCGGTGGATAGTCTTAATGTGATGTTGCACCACTTGGAAGTCACCAAAGGAGTGCAAACGCTGGTGGCGGTGCTCGACAAACTTGAAGGAGATGATCCTTATAGTTTTGCGTGGTCGCTAGCAAGAAAGCATGGAGTGGGGAACAAGAAGGTGAATACGGGACTCGTGATTGTTCTAGCTACCGGAGACCGGAGTTATCAATTCCTCACTGGCGAAGGTCTGGAAGGAACTTTGCCCGATGGACAAATTCAGCTAATAGAAGATCGATATTTCATCCCTTTGTTGAAACGAGGCGATTGGGATGGTGCAATGCTGGCTGCTGTGAAAGCCATTAACCAAGTGGCGCAAGGCGATCACGAATTGGTAGCACCCAACGAAGAAAGTTCTTCTCCTTCTTTTGGATTTGGCTTGGCTATGTTTGTAGTCTTTGTCCTCTTTCTTGTGTTTGTTGTGGCTAGTTCTCAACCCAAATGTCCGCATTGTCAGAAGCGAAAAGCAATAAAAGTGAGTGAACACCAAGAATGGCGGTTGTACAATGGTCGTAAGAGACGTTGTGTCGTGACAACCTATCGTTGCACCAATTGTCAACAAGTTTTCACGCAAGAACGTTATGACGATGAAGGCGGTGGTTCTTCGGGCACAGGACTCCTCGCTGGGATGCTCCTCGGTGGGTTGATGAGAGGAGGACGAGGTTCTGGAGGAAGTTCTTACGGAGGAGGTTCCTTTGGAGGAGGTTCTTTCGGAGGAGGTGGAAGTGGTGGACGCTTCTAAGTATCTTCTTCATAACGAGCTGCACTATAACGGTCTAATGACCGATTGGGGTTTAAGCCTTTTTAAACTGCAATTCGTGACTAAAAATCGTGTTATAATAATCAATTCAAAGCTCTATATCTTATGAAAAGTTCCAATAAAATTCTGTGGATTATCCTAGCCGTCGTGGTTGTGCTCGTCGGATTCGGCGGTTGCCAATATAACAGTTTGATGACAAAAGATGAAGCTGTGAACCAAGTATGGGGAAATCTTCAAAATCAATATCAGCGTCGTGCCGATTTGATACCGAATCTCGTGAATACCGTAAAGGGATATGCGAAGCACGAAAGTAGTACGCTTGAGAATGTCGTGTCTGCTCGAGCAAAAGCTTCGCAAATTACCATTGATCCTTCGAATGCGACTCCCGAACAGTTGGCGGCTTATCAAAATGCGCAAGGTGAACTCTCGCAAGCGCTAGGAAAATTGATGATGCTTCAGGAGCAATATCCCGATTTGAAAGCCAATGAGCAGTTTTCTATGCTGCAAGCGCAAATAGAAGGTACGGAAAACCGCATCAATGAAGCGCGCAAACAATATAATGAATCAGTGCGCGACTACAACGTGAGCGTGCGACGTTTCCCCATAAACATCCTAGCTGGAATGTTTGGCTTTGAGAAACGATCTATGTTTGAAGCTTCGGCAGGAGCTCAAAATGCACCAAGTGTGAATTTCTGATTTTTTTCTTCCTCCAACTCTTTTCATAACATCTACAATGGACAAGAACCAACGTTACATGATGCGTGGTGTAAGCGCAATGAAAGAAGATGTGCACGCTGCCATCAAGAACATTGATAAAGGCATCTTCCCACAGGCTTTTTGCAAAATCATTCCCGATATTCTGGGTGGAGATCCTGACTACTGCAACATTATGCACGCAGATGGTGCGGGTACGAAATCAAGTCTGGCTTATATGTATTGGAAAGAGACTGGCGATCTCTCAGTGTGGAAAGGCATTGCTCAAGATGCACTCATTATGAACACAGACGATTTGCTTTGCGTGGGTGCTGTAGACAATATCTTGGTTTCTTCTACTATTGGCAGAAACAAGATGCTTATACCGGGTGAAGTGATCAGTGCTATCATCAATGGTACGGACGAATTGCTGCAAAGTCTTCGCGAAATGGGCGTTGGCATTTATGCCACTGGCGGTGAAACGGCGGATGTCGGCGATTTGGTGCGCACAATCATCGTGGATAGCACGGTGACTTGTCGTATGAAGCGCAGTGAAGTGATTGACAATGCAAATATACGTCCAGGAGATGTGATTGTCGGACTTTCTTCTAGTGGTCAAGCCACGTATGAAACTGCATACAATGGTGGAATGGGCAGCAATGGATTGACTTCTGCGCGACATGATGTTTTTGCAAAATATCTTGCAGAGAAATATCCCGAAAGTTTTGACAAAGCTGTTCCCGATGAACTCGTTTATAGCGGACATTATCACTTGACAGATAAAGTGGAAGGCAGTCCCATTGATGCTGGTAAATTGGTGTTGAGTCCTACTCGCACGTATGCTCCGGTGGTGAAACGTTTGTTGGATGAATTGCGTCCTCATATTCACGGTATGGTGCATTGCACTGGTGGTGCGCAGACGAAAGTGTTGCACTTCGTGTCGGACAATTGTAAAGTTATCAAAGACAATATGTTCCCTGTGCCTCCTTTGTTCCGTGCGATTGCAGAAGAGAGTGGAGCAGACTGGAGTGAGATGTATAAAGTGTTCAACATGGGACACCGTCTAGAAGTGTATCTCTCTCCCGAACATGCAGAGCGCGTCATTGAAATTTCGAAGTCCTTCAACATTGATGCACAAATCGTGGGACGTGTTGAGGAAGGAGAGAAATCATTGACGATTCAAAGTGAGTTTGGAGAATTCCACTATTAGTAAGTTTTCTCTGGAAAGCATTCTTTCTTGCGTCCGATGCTCTCTATCTATGTCTTTTCTTTGTAATAGGCGCAAAATGTATTTCCATTTTATTTGAAAATCAACCATCATTATATGGCAGAAACAACAACGCTTCTTGAAAAGCTCGACGGACTTGTCGCGCGTTTCGATGAAGTTTCGACACTAATCACCGACCCTGCTGTCATAGCAGATCAACAGCGCTATGTGCGTCTGACGAAAGAATATAAGGATCTTGAAGACCTGATGAAGGCGCGTCAAGAATATGCTAATCTTCTTGGAAATCTTGCAGAAAGCAAGAGTATTCTAATGACAGAAGATGATGCAGAGATGAAGGAAATGGCGCGTGAAGAAGTGTCTGCGTGTGAAGAGCGTATCCCTACGTTGGAAGAAGAAATCAAACTGATGTTGGTGCCTAAGGATCCAGAGGATGCAAAGAATGCAATTCTGGAAATTCGTGGTGGTACAGGTGGTGATGAAGCTGCACTTTTTGCTGGCGACCTTTTCCGAATGTACAGCAAGTATTGCGAAACAAAGGGATGGAAGCTAGAAGTATCAAGTTTCTCTGATGGAGCTGCTGGTGGATATAAAGAAATCGTATGCTCTGTTACTGGTGCTGATGTCTATGGTACGTTGAAATATGAAAGTGGCGTGCATCGTGTGCAACGTGTGCCTGCAACAGAAACGCAAGGTCGTGTGCACACTTCTGCTGCAACGGTGGCTGTGCTTCCCGAAGCCGAAGCCTTTGATGTTGTCATCAATGAAGGGGAAATTAAATGGGATACTTTCCGTTCCTCTGGTGCTGGTGGACAGAACGTCAATAAGGTGGAGTCTGGGGTTCGTTTGCGCTATAATTGGAAGAATCCCAATACCGGCGTTGTGGAAGAGATTCTCATCGAATGTACTGAAACTCGCGACCAACCCAAGAATAAGGAACGTGCTTTGGCACGCTTGCGCACCTTTATTTACGACAAAGAGCATCAGAAATATGTAGATGATATCGCTTCTCGTCGTAAAACTTTGGTTTCAACTGGTGACCGTTCTGCAAAGATTCGCACTTACAACTACCCTCAAGGTCGAATCACAGATCACCGCATCAATTATACTATTTACAACCTATCTGCGTTTATGGATGGTGACATCCAGGACTGCATCGATCATCTCATTGTTGCTGAAAATGCAGAGCGTCTAAAAGATAGCGAACTATAAATCATTATTTTATTAACACAATCAGGAATATTTGAAATGAAAAAAACTATTCTCAGCGCATTGGCTGCACTAGCCTTGATAAGCCCGCTTCACACTCAAGCTCAAGTGAGCGATGTAAGTGTAATTGTCAGTCCTACTGCTGGATACACCTTCTGGAACAACCAACTCAATGTGGGTAATTCTGCATTTTATGGAGCTCGCGTGGGTTTTGGTTTCGGACCCATCTTGGAACTTCGTGCCAACTATGAGCGTAGCTTCGACCTCAAAGGAAAATTGCAAGGTGCTCGTTGGAATGTTGCCAATGAATTTGCAAATAAATTAGAGAACTCCGCAATAACTTATGAAAGAATGGGCGGCGATCTCAAGTTGAATTTGTGGAACAATGCTCGTCTTACCCCTTATGTAATCGGTGGTGCTGGGGTGCTCAAATTCCATTATGATGATGTTGTCCAAGCAGGACGTCGTGTGCACGAAGAGCAACTTTATGGAAATGTTGGTGCAGGTTTGAAAATCAATTTCACTCCTCGCGTTGCCTTTTCTTTAGAAGCACGCAATTTGTTCTTCAATGCTTCACCCAATAGTCCATATACTGCAACAGAAAGCAATAAGACTCTGCAAAATTGGAGTGCATTAGCCTCACTTGATTTCTATCTTGGTGGTGCACCTGCCGCAAAAGATGAAGTGAGTCGTGCCTATCGTCAAACTTTCAGTGGAGGTTTCCGTGGATTGCGTTTTGTTGTAGAACCTTCTGCTGCATATCTTAATTTCCGTGAGAATTCTAACTTTGGAGATTCTTGGTTAGTCGGAGTTTCTGCTGGAGTAGATTTCACTACTCTCGTAGGAGTACGCGGTTTTTACTATCGTGCTACCAACACCCCTGGTGCTCTTAGCACTAAGTTGAATGGAGGACTCAATATTTATGGTGGTAATCTCATCACACGTCTCAATGTTCCTCGTGGTGTAACCCCCTATCTTTCTCTCGGTGCAGGTTATCTGAATGTTGATGACAAGTACTCAAACAATGATCCTCGTTTCGTCAAAGCCAAAAGTGGTTGGTTCGCACTTGGTGGTGGTGGTCTCGAAGTACCCTTGCATCGCGTGGTAAGTGCTTTTGGTTCTGCTGAAGCTATGCTCATGGAACAAGACAATCCTAAACTTACAGATGCTAGCAGTCCTTCTTCCATCAATGTCAATTGGATGTATCGTTTTGGTCTTCGCTTCAACTTGGGATTGAAAGCCAAGAATGGTAGTGCCGTTTACCAAAGAATGATTGAAGCTGAGCGCCAACGTGTGTTAGTGAAGGAATCATTGCAACAAAAGTCTCAAGAATCAAAGGCAACGACTAATACAACGGCTACAGAGTCTGCTGACGTCGTGAAGACGAATAAAGAAGAAGTTGTAGCCCAAAGCATTTCAACAGTGGACACCAACAATGAAGTTCAAACCGTTGCAGACACGGTATCTGTTAAAACACCAGTTCTGACTTCTACAAGCCGTCTTACGGTGCTCACCGAGGAACAATTGTCTCGTATTGTTCAGCGAGTGCTTCAAGCAACGCAGCAAAACCAAGTGCAAACCAACGCTTCGTTTAACTCGATGTCCGATTTCGACAAGATTCTCCTCATCTTAGCGTTGCGCAATGGTACTGTTCCTCAACAAGTGATCCCGCAAGTACAATCCCAGCAGCCTAAAAACACTAACGTGAAGACTGGTAAGGAGGTGAATTATCAACAGCAAATTCAGCAGTTGCAGAAACAAATTCAGCAATTGCAGCAACAAGTGCTTCAGCAAAGCAAAGTGCAGAAGGTAGAAGTAGCACCTACTTCCACAGAAGTAACAGTTGCTCCTGCAAACTCGACTACTCCTGTTAATTCTGCAGCGGACACTCCTGCAACGTCCACACCAGCAGCACCTTCTAAGACTGCTCAATAATCACCTCCTGGGTATAATCTCTTATAATTCTCGTTTATGAAAAGAATTATCTATTATTTCCTTTGGAGTGTGCTTGCATTGATTCCGCAAATAGGTAATGCTGCCGACACAACAAAAGTGTCGGTAGCACCTAGAGTTCAGTTGGTGAGCGATAGTCTTTTGGTTGTTGACGAAGAACAATTAGTGGCATCACTGATTAAAATGGTGCAACTTCAGCAGCAATTGAATCCACAACATAGTGCTGAACTTCAAAATTGGCTTCGTACGCAATTGTTGGTAGAGGGATTAGCAAATCCTCAACCTATTTCCGTAAAAACGATTTCGCAAGAATCTTCAGTGGCAATGCGCTTGTCACAATTGGAACGTACTGTTCAACAATTAGTGGAAACTCAGCGCACTCCTCAGCAAGACCTCACTCCTGTTTTGCAACAAATACTTTATCAACAATCAGTGATATTGCAACAGCTCAATAGACGTCCCGAAGCAAAGCGAAATACTGCAGCTATAGTTTCCATTCCTTTGCCTGTTAATGCAACACGTGATGATAGTTTGGTGCATCAAATCAAGGTTTTGCAAGCGCAGATAGCGGCATTGCAAAATAGTTCCGTTGCAGATACCATAACAGTTGCTTCTCATTTGCAAACGATTTCTCCGAATTTGACCATTATCCAAGAGAAACCCAGTTTGGAATATGCGAGCTCTCTTGGTTCCAGTGTTGTGAATAAAGCTGCTGAAAGAGTGCTGATTCCTGCAGATTTTGAACGCTCAGTCTTTTTTAGTGTAAGCAGTGAACGTCTTGGTGCAGATGCAAAGCAGAAACTTGCTGAAACTTTGAACTTCTTAAACACCTATCCTCAAGTAAGTGTAGTGCTTCGCGGTTATGCATCCCCCGAAGGACGTAAAAGTTTCAATATCAGACTTGCTCAAAAGCGTCAACAAACGGTACAACAGTATTTGTTGCAGCACGGTATTGCCGCTCATCGTGTTCAACTTGAACAATATGCCATCAATCAATCTGATGTAGGAGCGCAAGTAGCACGAAGAGTAGACATCTCTTTAAAAAAGTAGTATCTTAATAGCGATAATCGCCTATCTATGTTCCCAACATAGATGGGTGATTTTGCATTTTATTTCTCATTCAAATATAACCACAATGAATTTCCCCTCCCTCGTCTTTCGTTACTTAATGCTTGTCACCAGCAAAGATAATCCTACAAAGGAAATTGTTTCTGGAATGGCAAAACCTATACATATCAATGAACACAAATTCTTGTCCTTGCTCGACAACTGGAAAGATGGCCTCATCAATTTCGGCATCCGCGTGTTGCTTGCACTCATCTTTTTCTTTGTTGCGCGATGGGTCATCAACGGAATAGCCAAGTTGATCAAAAACATTATGAATCGCCGCCATTTGGGAGGTGTAGCGGTATCCCTCATCAACTCCATTGTCATTGCACTATTATATATTGCAGTTGGCATCGCCATCATCAGCATCTTAGGTGTGAAAAGTGTCAGTCTAGCAGCCGTGTTAGCTTCGATGGGTCTCGCTGTAGGTATGGCATTGAGCGGACAATTACAGAATCTCGCCGGTGGAGTCATCATTGTTGTCACCAAACCTTTTGGTATCGGAGACTACATCCAGGCGCAGAATGTGGAAGGTACGGTCAAAAGCGTCAGTCTTTTCCACACCGTCATCACCACCATTGAGAATAAAGTCATCTTCATCCCCAATGGAGCTTTGAGCAGTGGAGTCATCATCAATCCCACAGCGCAAGAAACACGTCAATTGCAATGGACGTTTGGTATTGATTACGCCAGTGATGTGGAGAAAGCCATTGTCCTACTTAAAGAATTGTTGCAAGCTGATGAACTGGTGCTTCACGAACAAAATGTCTATGTGGGAGTCGTTGCGCTCAACGCAAGCAGTGTAGACATTATGGTGCGCGCTTGGGTGAAAACCTCCGACGTTTTCACCGTCACCCATGGCTTCAACCTCAAGGTCTTCCAAACTTTCAATGAAGCTGGTATTGCGTTCCCATTCCCACAAGTCACCATCAGTCAAAGATAGCGCAGAAGATTGCATTCGCCTCACAAGAACAAAGACTTGACACCATCTTAGAGCATAAAACAAGAGGAAATCTTGCATACCCCCTCAAAAAATGGTAAATTTGCGGTAAGGTTAAGGCTACATTTCTTCCGTCTAAGGTAGCTCTATCTCTTGGTAAACGCTAGATTAGACCCAATGCAGCCTACTTACTTGCTCAATCCCCTCTTTATGCCATTCATTTGTTCATCTTTCGTTCGTTTCATTCGCTTCATTGTTCATCCTTTGCAGCGAGAACACGCATTGGTGAGTCTATTGATGGTCTTGTTTTTGAGTAATGCCTGCATCACAGGACGTCCTAGTCACCATTGGTGGTATTACACTATGGTCGCCCTCTTCGATTGCTATCTTCTAGCTCTTCTCGTTGATATATCGGCATATTTCTCTCCACGACGATTGAGCGTGTTTTTGCGGCCAATGCTAAAAAGTATCATCTACTTTTCTGCTTTTGCGTTGTGGACTATCGAAATCTTCCTTTTTGAGCGTTTCCATCTCTGCATCTCTCCCACTGTGGTTCATCTATTACTTGAAACCTCCCCTGCAGAGTCGAGTGAATTTGTAGAAGGTATGTTTTCCAATAATATCTTTTGGAACGTCCTTTTTTCTACTAGTGCATTACTACTGTTGAGTTTCCTACTGGAGTTTTGGAAAAAAGCCAAAGCGCAACACTGCGTCAAACGGATCATCTGTAACATTAAACGAATCATTTGGAGGAAAAACGTAATAACGCTTAACACTTTAGTAGATGATTCCTCGTTGCAGCGAAAAAAGTTAAGGCGCAATTCAAACCAACACGTTGGTGCATACCTTATTGGAATTATATTGTGTGCCCTTTTTGTGCCGTGGTGCAATCATCAGTATAAGATGTTCCAATTTCTTTCCAACAGGCATAGTGAATGCGCAGAAAACATCGCCGAATCAGAGTTTTTCTCCCCATATTATCGTTGTTTTCAAGCCATTCATCTCGTAAAGATTGCCGCTCACGAAACTGATGCTTTGATAGCGCGTATGCAACATTTGCCTAAAACGGAGATTGCAACAGACAGTTGTCCAAACATCGTCCTCATTGTGGGAGAAAGTTACAATAAACATCATTCTGCGCTTTATGGTTATCCCTTGCCCACAACTCCACGTCTAAGCGAACGTGCCAAACGCGGAGAATTGGTTGTTTTTGATGACGTCATCAGTCCTTGGAACATCACAAGCAATGCATTCCGTGCTTTTCTCTCCACCCATAGTTCCGATGAAGGAGGAAGATGGACAGATGGCATACTTTTTCCTGCTTTGTTCAAACAGTCGGGTTATCGCGTAGCTTTTCTTTCTAATCAATTCTTCCACACAGCCTCACAAGGAAGCATCGATTTCAATGGATCATTCTTTTTGAACGATGCGCACATCGAAGCCCAATGTTTTGATTTTCGCAATCGTTTTCGAAGTAAAAACGATGGCACAATTCTCACCTTGTTGAAAGGTTTTGAATCTGGACAGCGCAATCTCTATCTATTTCATCTTTGGGGACAGCATATGGAGTATAAATACCGCTATCCGTCCGACAAAAACGCTTTCACTGCGCAAGATATTCCACGCAGTGATTTGAACAACACGCAACGCGACATCGTTGCACACTACGACAATGCAACACGTTGGAACGATGAAGTTGTGGATCGCATCTTGCTCCATTTCGCGCAACAAGATGCTTTAGTCATCTATTTTTCCGATCACGGTGAAGAAGTCTATGACGCTGGTGTCAATGCCTACGGGCGAATCCACGATGAACAACCATCAGCCACAGTGATTAGAAACGAGTATGAAGTTCCCTTTATGATATGGGGAAGTCATAAGTTCCGACAGCGACATCCTGACCTCTTTGCGCAAATTCAGTCTGCAAAGCATCGTCCCTTCTCGCACGATGATTTGCCCCATCTGCTGCTTGGTATCTCAGGAATCTCCACACCATATTACCAACCGCAGCGCGACCCCCTCTCACCCAAATTTCAACCACAGCGCAGACTCTTGCGCGACAAAATAGACTATGATGCTGCCTTGCAGCGACAAAAGTCCACTGAGTTCTAGTAGTTCACACTTTCACTCACTTCACCATTGTTTTTTCTTGTCAAATGCTCACCAAGTCCGATAATCATCTGCTGAAAGGCATCGCTATTTTGAGCATCATGTTGCACAATCTCTTGCACCTGTTGCCAAGAGCCGTTGCTGAAAATGAGTTTGAGTTTTCAGCGCGCAACATATATCGTGTTGTCTATGAGTTTCATCATAGTCACGACGTTTGGAGCATCATTTCAGCATTGATTTCTCACTTCGGTCATTATGGTGTATCCATCTTCCTCTTCCTCAGTGGATATGGGTTAGTGATGAAATATGAAAAAAGTTCCTCATCGATTCCTCCCATCCCATCCTTCATTTGGCAACACATGAATAAGTTGTGGGGATTGATGCTACCAGGATTTGTAGTCGCCTTCTTCTTTCTCATTGATTGGAAAACCTTCACCCTGCAACTCAAAGACAGCAATCCGTGGCTCACTTTCGCCTTTCTTGGCAACTTCTTTAAGTTTGACACCCTTCTCTATGGTCCTTGGTGGTTCTTTTCATTGATGTTGCAATTCTACATCCTCTATCGTTTGGTGCTTTACCGGTGGAAAAATCCCCTCTTTCTATGGAGACTCGTAGTGTTGAGTCTAGTGGTCATGTGGTGGGCAAACAATGCACACCTACAGCTAAGCATCAGCCAAAGTTCACTGTTACGTTATATCCGTGTTTCTGCATTCGGACATCTCCTTCCCTTTGCCATTGGTATTAGCACAGCACGCGAGAGTGGGAGAGATATACTTGCACAGTGGAATAAAGCCTGTCCAAATAGACTGCGAAACATCATAGCCATTCTAACATGCATTCTCGGTGTTGTTTTGCTCTATTACTCAGCATTCCATTTCATCTTTTGGCTTTTTTCACCTGTCTTCGCCATCATGGCAATTGTGCCGTTGACCGTCATATTTCAGCGTCCCATCTGGCGACTCGGTTGGGAGCACATCGGCTTCTATTCGTCTGCACTTTTTGTGTATCATCCCATCATTCGTGAAGAAGTATTACCCCGAGCCGCCCAAGCCGCTGCACAAAACGATGTCGTGGCACTGATGGAGAGCATTATTCTTTTTATCACCTTTGCCTATATCCTTGCACGCATTGACCTCGCATTGCGCACGTGGTGGAAACAAAGCCGACAATCACCACCATCTTGAACCTCGTATTGTCAAGCATCCACCCAGTAGACAGACAATCTAGGATCTTTGTCTCCCCCAAAGACTCTATAAGTTATTCTTAAAAACAAGATATTATGCTCACTCACGAACAACGACAAGACATAAAGCAAGCCATCGACGTGATGCACCAAGGTGGCGTCATCCTCTATCCCACCGACACCATCTGGGGGCTCGGTTGCGATGCCACAAATCCAGAAGCCGTGGCAAAAGTCTATGCCATCAAGCACCGAGAAGATGCCAAAGCCCTCATCAGTTTGGTAGACAGCGAAGCCAAAGTTGATTTCTACGTGCCCGATGTTCCCGATGTAGCATGGCAATTGCTAGAGTGTGCCACACGTCCGCTCACCATCATCTACGACAACGTGCGCCATCTTGCTCCTAATCTACTCGCAGAAGACGGCAGTGCCGCCTTGCGCATCACTCAAGAAGAGTTTAGCAAAGAACTCTGCATGCGCATGAAGCGAGCCGTTGTCAGCACTTCGGCCAACATTAGTGGAGAACCTGCTCCCCGTTGTTTTGCCGACATTTCTCCCGACATCCTCGCTGCAGTCGATTACGTCTGCACTTCTCGCCGCGATGAACCCGACAATGGAGCAGCTTCTTCTATCATCAAACTCACGGCTTCTTCTGAAGTCACCGTGATACGTCCCTAGAATATCTAGAAGTACTAGAATCTCTAGAAGTACTAGAGACACTAGAATCACTAGAATCTCTAGAAAGCTAGAATCACTAGCCCTCTAGCGTCTAATCTCTCACGTCTAATCTCTACTGTCTAATGTCCATCTCTCCCAAAGAAATTTTAGGCAACACCAAAGACAGCATAGCCTCCATACCCCTTGCTCCCCATCTCCGTCTACCAGAGTGGCTCAAGAAATTGACCAATGGAAGCATCACCCACAAGCAATTCATCCTCATTCTCAGTTTTTTGGTTGGAGTTGCTTCGGGACTCGCTGCCAATCTACTCAAATGGTTTGTGCATTTCGTAGAGCATTTGCTCACGCACAATTTCAACGTCGATAGTTCCAATGCCCTCTATCTCATCTATCCCGTAGTCGGCATCCTCATGTCCGCGCTTTTCATCAAGTTTATTGTGCGCGACAACATAGGACACGGCATCACCAAAATCCTCTATGCCATCTCGCGCAATCAAGGCCACATTCGTTCGCACAACACCTGGTCGTCCATCGTAGCCTCCGGCATCACCATCGGATTTGGTGGCTCAGTCGGAGCAGAATCCCCCGTTGTGCTCACGGGTTCCGCTATTGGTAGCCGCATAGGAAGTTGGTTTCACCAAGACCACCGCACCATCATGCTTCTCGTGGGGTGTGGAGCCGCAGGAGCCATAGCCGGCATCTACAAAGCCCCCATCACAGGTCTGGTCTTCACCATCGAAGTGCTCATGATCGACCTCACCATGTGGTCGCTTGTCCCCTTGCTCATCTCCTGCACCACAGCCGCGTGCATCAGTTATTTCCTTTCGGGAAATGCCACGATGTTCCACTTCGATCTACATGATCCCTTTGTCGTAGAACGCGTGCCTGGCACCATCCTTCTCGGGTTAGTTTGTGGACTTGTAGCCCTCTATTTCACGCGCTCCATGAACGCTTTCGAGCAAGTCTTCGCCAAACGCAAAAACATGATCACGCGTTTCGTGCTAGGGGCTATTGTCTTAGCGGCTCTCATCTTCCTCTTTCCCCCTCTCTATGGAGAAGGTTATTCCACCATATCCACACTGCTCAACAGTCATAGTGTGGGAGACGCCTCCTCCGTGATGAACAACTCTCTTTTCTACGGATACAATCAATATCTCCTTCTCTTCCTTGCTCTCGTGGCTTTGGTGAAAGTCTTTGCTTCCACTGCCACCACTGGCGGAGGAGGTTGCGGTGGTACGTTCGCCCCCTCTATCTTTCTGGGCGGCGTCACCGGCTATGTTTTTGCAGGTGTGTGGAACATTTTCCAACCCTTTGGATTGATGATGCCCCACACCAACGCCACGCTTTATGGCATGGCAGCCGTGATGAGTGCCGTTTTTCATGCCCCTCTCACCGGCATCTTCCTCATTGCCGAACTAACGGGAGGATATCAACTTCTCGTGCCCTTGATGATTGTCTCTTCTGTGAGTTACACACTCGTTCGCACCATCGAGCCCCACAGCATCTATGCCATGCGTTTAGCACGTCGCGGACAACTCCTCTCACATCATAAAGACCAAAGCGTCATTGCGTTGATGAATCTCGAAGACGTCATCGACAAAACACGTCCTGTGCTGGAACCCGATCTCCTCCTCGGCGATATGCTCCAAATTGTAGCGTCCAGCAAAAGACTTCATTTTGCCGTGTGTAGTCCAGACAGAACTTTGTTGGGACAAATCAACCTCAACAACATCCGACACATCATTTTCCGTAGCGAACTCTACAACACTTTCACCGTGCGCGGACTCATGTCGCAACCCTCCGCCACGCTGCGCACAGATGATGGAATGCTCGCCATTATGGACAAATTCCAAGTCGATGATGCTGGCACACTTCCTGTGGTTGATACCGACAATCGTTTTGTTGGTTATGTCAGCCGTTCTGAACTTTACAGTGCTTATCGAGAAATAATGAAAGATTTCTCTGAAGAATAAGTCCTCTCACCCATAGAAACATCATGAAATATCAGCAAGAAACCATAAAACCCTACTCCGAAGATGGAGCAAAAGGCGAACAAGTGGAGCGTATGTTCGACCAAATCGCCCATTCCTACGATTTTCTCAACCACACACTCTCACTTGGCATCGACCGCACTTGGCGCAAAGCCGCCATCGACTCTTTGAAACCCTATGCTCCACAACGCATCCTCGATGTGGCTACGGGGACAGGCGATTTTGCCCTTATGGCTGCAGAGCGTTTGCAACCCCTATCGCTTGTAGGTGCCGATCTCTCCGAAGGTATGCTCAATGTGGGACGAGAGAAAGTGGAACGCGCAGGAAAGTCTGACATTATCACCATGCAAAAAGAAGACTGCATGGCGCTCTCTTTTGCCGACAACACTTTCGACGCTGTCACTGTGGCCTATGGTGTGCGCAATTTTGAAGACCTCGATCGCGGACTGCGCGAAATGCTCCGAGTGCTCAAACCTGGAGGACGACTCGTCATAATCGAACTCACCAGTCCTGTGCATTTCCCCATGAAACAACTCTTCTGGCTCTATGCCCATGTGTGGATGCCCTTGGTGGGAAAGCTCATTTCGCGCGATAGTCGTGCTTATTCCTACTTGCCGGCCACGATGGAAGCCTTCCCACAAGGTGAAGTGATGCAAGGCATCATCGAAAAAGCCGGATTTCAATCGGTGAAATTTCGCCGTTTCACCTTCGGTCTTTCCACCCTCTACACGGCAGAGAAATAACTTTGTAGCAACGAGTCATGGATCAATCGCTTTCTCCTTCTTCCCAAGGAACAGCCTTTGTCGATGTATATGGACTCATCGGCTTTCCGCTCGGGCACAGTTTTTCTGCAAAATACTTTGCGGAAAAGTTTTCGCGTGAAGATATCCATGCTGTCTATGAGAATTTCGAATTTTCTCAACTCCCCGATTTGCATCAATGGTGCGAGTCGCGCCCTCATTTGCGTGGATTCAATGTCACGATTCCTCACAAACAAAGCATCATGGCGCAGCTCGATGCCTTGTCGCCTGCTGCCACAGAGGTGGGAGCCGTCAATGTGGTGCGTTGCGTGCGCAGTGCTGAAGTAGAAGTCCGATTATTGGGTGATAATTCCGATTGGGTAGGATTCACTGAGAGTTTGCGTCCCTTGCTTCGACCCGACATCCAGCATGCCCTTGTCTTAGGCACTGGAGGAGCATCGCGCGCTGTCGTTGTGGCACTGCGCCATCTCGGCATCTCTCCCACTTACGTCAGTCGCTATGCCAAAAGCGAAGGGGTGAAAGTGGGGGGGCAATTCGTGTCGGTACTCACCTATGACGAACTCACGCCTGAAGTGATGAAAAGCCATCTTTTAATCATCAACACCACTCCGATGGGGATGTATCCGTTGGTACAAGCTGCACCACAGATACCTTATGCACAACTCACCTCCGCCCATATTTTGTATGATTTGGTCTACAATCCACTACAAACGCAATTTATGCAACTCGGTCTTGCGCAAGGAGCAGTTGTGAAAAATGGTCTTGAAATGCTGCATCTTCAGGCCGAAGCAGCGTGGCAAACTTGGCAGAATCTAGCATTTTAGAGAAGTGCGATTACCACATCGCTGAAAGCCCTACAACACTATTTCCAACTCTTCATTGCCATCAAAATAGCTCCCCAAATGACTCCCAACAACAGGAAACGTAAGGCATTAGCCCAACTGTTTCCTGTTTTATTTTGGGTTGTAGTGTGCTCCGTTTGTTGTTGCACTTTGCTGCGATAGAGCGTGTCGATGCGCGTGCTGTGAAGGGTGTCGTGCTGCAAATGCCAATGTTCGCGCAAACGCTCTTTCACCATTTGATTCCCCTGCCAGTAAATACTGTCGTGGAGAAAAACACTGTCGTGGCGGATGCTCCATTGGCGCAAGGTGTCGTGGTGGTTGAGGCGCAACGTATCGTGAACCGTCACTTGGTGGCGAATTTCTCGAGTGGTGGTGCAACTGTTCAAGCACGCAAGAATAAATAGAAGATAAAGAAGTATTCTCTTCATTTTGAATGATTTAAGAGTGAATGTTCCTTCGCTTCCCGGCATCAAGAAAGAGGAGAAACACATAGGTAGAAAACGCTTTCCGATGCCGTTCTATAAATATAAGGGTTAACAGACCCAAAAAACGAGCGTGTTCTGTGATAAAATATCTTGTAATCTCTGCGAAGAGTGCAAATAGCCCTCGTTTTGTCCAATTGTTTTGCCACAATGATAAGTATATAATTTCTTCCTCTCGCGCGAGAGCGCTCGCCTTTCAACAGCAAATAGTTTTAGTTGCTATCACAAGTGTCACACAAGAAAGTAATAAGAAGAAAGCAAGGAGAGAAAAAACGACAGAAAATGCGGAAACATTACCGATGATATAAGTTTAAACCCCAATCGGTCATTAGACTGTTATAGTACGACTCGTAATTGAAAAGATAACTTCCGGTCATCTTTCATTTTCTTGTTGACATCTTGTTTTTCGTTTGTTCTCGTCGTAGCCCGCTATGCCTCCGAACTCACGGTAAACAATCTGCTCAACAATCTAATGAAATCTGTTCAGGATCTAATGACCGATTTGGGTTAAAAAGTAAGAGACCGTGTCAAAATAAATCTTTTGACACGGTCTCTTATTGTACTGCTTTGCAGCAAATGTCCTTCTATTTCAGAGAAATAGAGAAAAAGAGGGAAATGAAAGTTTACATCACACCATCTTCGCGAAGTTTCTCTTGCCATTTCCAAGCAGAAGAGAGCGCTTCTTCGAGTGTGTGCACAGCTTTCCAACCGAGCACTTTGTTAGCTTTGTCAACATTACCCCAAACTTGTTCAATGTCACCAGCACGACGAGGAACAACCTTGTAGTTGAGTTTCACACCAGTGCATTTTTCAAAAGTGTTGATGAGTTCAAATACACTCACGCCGTTACCCGTGCCCACATTGAAGATTTCCACAGGTTCTTCATTCTTACCTTCCACGATGCGCGCCATAGCAGCCACGTGCGCTTTTGCCAAATCAACTACATAAATGAAGTCGCGGATGCAAGAACCGTCGGGAGTGTTGTAGTCGTCACCAAAGACTGCGAGTTGTTCGCGGATGCCGATAGCAGTTTGTGTGAGATAAGGAATGAGGTTAGCAGGTGTGCCGTTAGGAACTTCGCCAATGAGCGCAGTGGGGTGTGCACCGATGGGGTTGAAGTAGCGAAGAATGATTGCTGAGATGGGAGCCCCACTGTGAATGAAGTCTTGAATGATTTCTTCGTTCACTTGCTTGGTGTTGCCGTAAGGAGATTCCGCCTTCTTGATGGGAGCTTGTTCGCTCACAGGAAGATCTTTTGCATCGGGTTGTCCATATACGGTGCAAGAAGAAGAGAAGATAATGCCTTTCACATTGTATTTAGGCATCAACTTGAGGAGGTTGATCAAGCTCAAGAGGTTGTTTTCATAATACTTCAAAGGTTGTTCCACGGATTCGCCCACAGCCTTAGACGCTGCAAAGTGAATGATACCCTCGATGCCAGGATATTTTTGGAAAACGCCTTCAAGTGCAGGGAGGTCGCAGCAGTCCACCTGTTCAAAAGCAGGACGCACGCCACTAATTTTTTCGATACCTTCCACAACTTCAACCTTAGAGTTGCTCAGGTTGTCAATGATAACCACTTCATAGCCTGCTGCCTGAAGTTCAACTGTGGTGTGCGAACCAATAAAGCCCGTGCCACCAGTGACAAGGATGGTCTTTTTCATATAGAATGTTTGTCGTTAAATGACAGAAAGTGTAAGTTTGATGTGGCAAAGTTACAATTAAATTTTAGACTAGTTGCCGTTGTCTGAAAGTTTTTGGGAGAAATATCTGTTTTTCTCCATTATCCACCTACCTTATTCAAGAGATTTCCATCCTTACTTAGGAAATACTCATCTTTCGCCTCCTTGGTTGAAAATGATGAGCCCTTTCTTGTGTGCCTTCGTTTAAATCCTTATCTTTGTAGAAGTGTTTTCTCGCTCAGATTTTGCATAACATTTTAAGTCCTCCTCCCTATGGCTGATTTTCTAGAACTAGTAGCCCAAGATTTAGTGAAAAAGTTTGGAAACGATTTAAGTCGTTTAGTCGTAGTCTTTCCCAACAAACGCGCTTCGTTGTTTCTGAATGAGCATTTAGGAAAATCATCTTCACAACCTCTCTGGGCACCTTCCTATATCACCATCAATCAGCTCTTTAATAGTTTGGGAAATTTGAAAATAAACGATCCCATCGACACCATCTGTCGTGTGCAGCAACACTATGCGAAAGCCACGGGAGATAGCGTTTCTTTGGATTATTTTTATGGGTGGGCAGAACGTATTCTCTCCGATTTTGACGATATCGACAAAAATATGGTGAATGCTGAGAAACTCTTTCAGAACACGAAAGAGTTGCGTGAGTTTGAGAAAATAGACTTTTTGAATGAGGAGCAAAAGAGCGTCTTACAACGATTTTTCAAGGAGTTTGATCCCAACAGAAAAAGCGAAATCCGCGAACGATTTAGTCGATTGTGGAATCAACTTTTCACCATCTATCAGTCACTCAATGAGGAACTTGCAAAAGAAGGATTGGCCTACGAAGGAGCGGCTTTCCGCAACACTGTGGAACGGTTGGAGAAAGACGAAATAGAACTCTCTGCGCATATAGAAAAGTATGTATTTGTCGGATTCAACGTGCTCGATGAAGTAGAAAGACATCTATTCTCCTATCTCAAAGAACAAGGCAAAGCCCTCTTCTATTGGGATTACGACAAATACTATTTGCCGAGTGAGAAAGACCGTTTGTTGCACCTCAAAAATGTAGGAAATGCTCTGACCGCGAGTCAATCTCGCCAAGTGCCTGTGGAAGATGCTGAAGCTGGATACTTTCTGCGCAAGAACTTATCAGATTTTCCCAACGAACTCTCTGAGGACAACTTCGATAATCTCTGCAACATTGAAACGGTGGAAATGGTAGAAGCCTCCACCGAGAGCATTCAGGTGCAAAGTGTCGGACAATGGCTCACCAACCATCTCACCCCCGATGCCAAGCGCACAGCCGTAGTGCTTTGCAACGAGTCCTTGTTGCAGCCCCTCCTTCATACGCTCCCTAGCAATGTCAAAGAAGTCAATGTCACCAAGGGTTTCCCCCTCAATCACACTGCCGTTTCCACGCTTGTGGAGTCCGAACTCGGAAAGATGGAGCGTGACGCTTCGAGCCTGTCCACAGTAGATGCGCTCACAAAATTGTTGTCTGCAGTGGGAAAAGAAGCTGAGAGTTTGGTGAAAGAAACCAATTTCGACACGGAACGCTTTGAACACATCTTGCAGTCGGAAGCCTATGCCCAGATGAACGCGCTGCTCAATCGGTTATTGCTCATTGCACAAAACGGACGACTGATGGTCAATCCCACCACACTCCGACGTATTTTGCGGCAAATTGTGCGCCAGTCCGTCATACCTTTTGCAGGAGAACCCGCAGTGGGATTGCAAGTGATGGGAGTACTCGAAACGCGTTGTTTGGATTTCGACAACATCATTATGATTTCTGTGAACGAAGGCGCACTTCCGCAGAAAACTAACGACAACTCATTTATCCCCTACATCTTGCGCAAAGCCTTCGGACTCACCACACCCGAGCGCAAAACCGCCGTCTATGCCTACTATTTCTATCGTTTGATACAGCGCGCAAAGCGGCTACGTCTTGTCTACAACTCATCGTCAGTAGGCATTACCACGGGGGAAAAGTCAAGATTCTTGACTCAGCTTATGGTGGAGTCTCAGTTACCCATCCAGCACATCGCACTCTCCAGTGAAACAGCTTCGCAGCACGACACTCCAATGTCTGTGAAGAAACCAGAGAATTTGATTGAACT
>CAJPLH010000002.1 GCA_905371275.1 Prevotellaceae bacterium | reverse complement strand
GAGAATAGTTTGCGTGGAGCGAAGTCGCCTTTTCTTTTGTGGTCAATGTTGACTGCGTTTTTGTAGCCCCATCCGCTTCGTTTTCCGTTTGGAGTTTCACCCCCAACAGCGGTAAAACCAAAATCACTGCGCCCACGATGATGCGATACCATCCGAAAGCACGAAAACCATAGCGCGCGATGTAGTGGATGAAATACTTCACCGCCATCAATGCCACCACAAAAGCGATAAAGCTGCCCAAGAGTAGGGTAGTCAAATGACCATCTGCCGTGAGTACTTGAGTGCCGGTGAGGTGTTGCACCGTGCCGTCCGCCAGCGTGATGTCCGTGCCGTGCTTCATCAAATCGTAAACCTCCTTCAGCGCTGCGCCAAACATTGTGGGAACAGCCAAGAAAAAGGAAAACTCAGCCGCCATCTTACGCGTGAGTTTCTGTTGCATACCGCCCACAATGGTTGCCATTGAGCGCGACGTGCCGGGGAGCACCGCTGCAATACATTGATACAGCCCCACCATCAGTGCGCGACGGTAAGTCACTCCGTTGTGCGAAAGTTTTTCCACTTCCGCCTTATCCTTTGGCGCAAGCATCTGGTCGCAGAAGAGCATAAACACGCCGCCAACGATGAGCATCACCGCCACCATAGTCACACTCTCCAAATTCTGGTCAATCACCTTTTTTAGGCTCAAGCCTACCACCACTGCAGGCAGCACGCCCACAATGAGTTTCAGATAGAAAGGCCAAATGCGCGACCACCATAGCGACCAACCCACTTTGTTTCCTTTTGACGAAGCGTTATCGCCTGTGGTTGAGGCTGTCGTGCCCAGTGCATCTGCCGAGGGATAAAAAAACTTGCGCCAATAGAGCACCACCACCGCCAGGATTGCACCCAACTGAATGATGACGGTGAACGACTTCACGAAAGTCGTCATTTCAACGCCCAGCAGTCCCTCTGCAATCATCATATGTCCCGTAGAACTCACCGGAAGAAATTCCGTCAGCCCTTCAACAACGGAGATGATAATAAGGTCTATCAGATTCATGCTTCAGGAGTAGGTCTAGCACAAGAATTTGCTTCTAGTGGAGCATCAGCGTGCAGGGTGGTCAATACTTCTACTTTGGATGATTCATCATTGTTCGCATCTTGCGCGTTGTTGTGCGCCTCATCTGACGTCTTTTCCTTCGGACGATACAGAATCGCTACAATCATAAAGAGATAACCCACGAAGCACACCAGTGGGGCAACAACCGTGCGCGTGTTGTTGAAAATAGAAGCGTCAAATTGGTCACCCGTAGCTCCTTTTCCGCTCATAAGCACAAAGCCGATGAGCACGGTGACGATAGCCACAGCCAAAAGATAGAAGTTGATGGCTGAAAATGCGAATTGCTGTTTCTTTTGCATAGCGCAGAATTTAGCAGAGTTGTTGAGAATAATAAATATTGGTCGTTATATCGAGTAGCTGTCTACCCATTGGGAAGAGCAACCGATACATCTTGTTTGAGAATATCCACAGAAAAGTTCTCTGCGGGATATGGATTTATCAATAAAAATAAGCCTCTTGGCGACTCATTCCGAGGTGTTTGTTCACCGAGAAGAAAGCACTAATTACCGTGAGCAACACACCAATCAAAGGCACACCCACCAGCGTTATTACCATCACCATGGGAGTGATGAGCGCTGAAATCTCTTGATCCCATTTCATCAAACCATACATACCGCCATAGAGCACCAAGTCTGCCAAGAGTCCGGCGCAACAACCAATGTAGAAGGCTTGCCAAAGGAAGGGACGACGAATAAAGCTCCAATTAGCCCCCACGAGTTTCATGATTTGGATGGAGTGTCTGCGTTTCGCAACGCTCATGCGCAGCGTGTTGTTGATCAGCGCAAGGCTCACGAAGCCCAGTAGCGCAGCTACCACCAAAAGCACGATGCTCACCTTGTTGATGTTGCTGTTGATGTTTTGCATCAAATCTTCTGGATACACCACATCAACCACGCGATTGTCCGCTTGCAACTTCGGCATAAACACTTTCAGCGAGTCTGCATCGGCATATTCCGCCTTCAAATGCAGTTCAAACGAAGCTGGAATGGGACTATATCCCAAAAACTCTTTCGGGTCGATGTTTAAAGCCTCGCTTTGCAGTTGCGTAGCCTTTTCCTTTGAGATATAAGCAACGCTGCGCGTATAGGGCTGCCGTTTGAGCGTAGTTTGCAAATCATACGCTTCATTGTGGTTGATGCTGTCGGAAAGCAGCACTTCTACTGTAAAGTTTTCACGCAAGGCGCGACCCAAATTGTCGGCCATGGTGCCAAAAAACACAACTGTGCCCACAAGTATCAAGACCAAAGTCGTGCTGATGCCTGTGGTGACGTAACTAAAACGTCCGTTGCTACGTGGTTTTCGTTTGCTCATTGTGAGACGGTATGCAGGTTTTAGCCCTCTCCATCAAATGAAAAGGGTGGAATGCGGGTAATTTGCTGCAAAATTACAAATTAAGTAGCGACTGATGTTCTATAATTATCTTTTTAACATTATAACCCCTCTCTTTTCTCTAGTATCCATCCCTGACCTTATGTTAGGGGAAACAAAAACTCCCACTCCTCGAAGTGAGGAATGGGAGAGTAAGAATGGAACCGCCGCGATAGCCAAAGGCTGATGAGCGGTAATTGTTATTAAGCGTGTGCTTTCTTCGCTTGACGGCGACCATAGATCTTGTAAGCGATAGGTGCAGCCATGAAGATAGAAGAAAGAGTACCTACTACAACACCGAGAATCATAGCAAACGAGAATGAGCGAATTGCGTCACCACCGAGGAAGAAGATGCAGAGGAGCACCAAGAGGGTAGTGAAGGACGTCATGATCGTACGCGTGAGCGTGTTGTTGATGGAGTCATTAAAGAGACGTTCGGGGTCGCGAGTGGGGAACAGACCGATGTTTTCACGAATACGGTCGAACACCACCACCTTGTCGTTGATCGAATAACCAATCACGGTGAGGATAGCACCGATGAACGTCTGGTCTACTTCCAACGAGAAGGGTAAGAAGCCCCAGCACACTGAGTAGATGCCGATGATGATGAAGGTATCCACTGCCAAAGCCACGATTGCACCCACTGAGAACGCCACGCTGCGGAAGCGGAAGAGGATGTAGACAAAGATAGCCATGAGCGACAGAATCACACTGATGATAGCACCGCGAGTGAGATCGGCTGCCACACTAGGACCTACTTTTTGAGCAGAGATGATAGAACCACCCTTACGGTTGTCGCGATCCTTGAAGGTTGCATAGTCTGCATTCACCAACTTGTTGTTGTGGAGCGCGCGCCAGATGAGTTGTTCTACTTCTTGGTCTACCTTTTCGTCGTTTTGATCGATCTTGTAAGAAGTAGAGATACGAAGTGCAGGGTTTTGTGTGGTCACAATAGAAAGCACATTCACCGTACCTGTTTGACCTGTTTTTGTAATCTCGTCTTCAACAGCCTTCTTCACTTGTTCGGGGTTTGCTTTGTGTTCAAATTCCACCACATAGTTGCGACCACCGGTGAAGTCAATACCACGTTGCAAACCGCGAGTAGCCAATGAGGCAATACCGCCAATCACCAAAATTGCTACGAGGATGTTCGTCTTCGAAGCCATCTTCATAAAACCAAAATTGGTGTTGGTGAGGAATTTCTTAGAAAGACCAGTTGTGAAGGTGAGACCGAGCCACTTGTCTTTGTCAAGGAAGTGTTCGTAAGCAATGCGAGTGAGCCATACTGCGGTGAAGAATGAAGCCACAATACCGATGGCGAGCGTCAAGGCAAAACCACGGATGGGACCTGTACCGAAGTTGTAGAGGATAATCGCAGTGATGATAGACGTGAGGTTAGAGTCGAAAATCGCAGAGAAGGCGTTGCCATAACCGTCAGCAAGTGCTTGTTTGATGTTCTTGCCAGCGCGGAGTTCTTCTTTCGTACGTTCGTAAATCAATACGTTTGCGTCCACCGCCATACCCAACGACAGCACCATACCTGCAAGACCGCTCAAGGTCAGTGCAGCTTGGAACGAAGTGAGGATACCAAAGGTGAAGAAGAAGTTGAGAATGAGCGCGATGTTGGCCACCATACCAGGGATAACGCCATAGAATGCGCACATGAAGACCATCAAGAGCACAAACGCCACTACGCAAGCGGTGAAACCAGCTTGAATAGATGCTGCACCGAGGCTTGGTCCCACTGTTTCTTCCTGTACAATGTTGGTGGGAGCAGGCATTTTACCACTCTTGAGCACGTTGGCCAAGTCTTGGGTTTGTTGAGTAGTGAAATGACCGCTGATTTGTGACTGACCACCGTTGATTTCGTTTTCAATGCTGGGGGCGCTATACACCACGCCATCAAGCACGATAGCTACAGCCTTCTTGAGGTTGTTGCGAGTCACAGTTGCCCATTCGCGAGCACCTTCAGGAGTCATGGTCATTGAAACCACGGGGTTGTGTGTTTGGTCGTAGTCGTCCTTTGCGTTAGACACCACTTCACCTGCCAACACGGCACCACCGTTGTTGCGGCGCAAAGCATAGAGTTCGTAAACACCTTGTTCGGCATTCACGCCCCAAGCCAAATTGAGGTCGGCGGGAAGTACTTCCTTCGCCACTTCTGAGTGGATTGCCTTGTTCACTGCAGCAGTGTCTGCGGCGCGCACATAGCCCACTACGGCTGATTTGGGATTACCAAATTGCATAACTGCGAGAAGGGGATGCGCCTTCAATGCTTCTTTGCGTGCTGCATCTTCTTTTGCAGAAACGCCAGCTTTGTTGTCTTGTCCTTTGTTCGTCTTGAGCGATGCCAATGTGTTTTGCACCTTAGCCTCAGCCTTCTGCACTGTTTGTGCGCTGTCTACTTTCGTAGAGTCTTTTGACGATTTGCCAGAGTTGAGTTGAGCCAAACGGCTGTCAAGGTTTTGGAGTGCGCCTTGCACTTCGCCGAGGGTGTAAGTTTCCCAAAACTCGAGGTTTGCACTACCTTGGAGGAGTTTGCGCACACGTTCGGGTTCTTTGATACCAGGCATTTCCACCATAATCTGCCCCATTTGTCCGCGACCCTCAAGGATTTGGATGTTGGGTTGAGCCACACCGAAGCGGTCAATACGTTGTTGCACCACTTGGTAGGAGTTGCTCACCGCTGCTTTAATCTCTTTTTCGAGAGCAACTTTCACTTGTGCGTCTGTGCTGTTGGGGGTGATGCCTTCTTCTTTGAGACGAAGTGAGAAGAGTCCACCGAGTTGGTTGGCACCTACCTCTTTTTGATACTTTGTCACAAATACATCGAGGAAGTTTTCAGAAGTTTTGGCTGCTTCAGCTTGCGCTTCGGCAATAATCTTCTTCACTTTGGGATCTTCTGCGCCACTGCCAGCGAGGTTTTTCACCACATCGGGCACCGACACTTCGAGAATCACGTTCATACCACCCTTGAGGTCAAGACCCAAGCCAATTTGAAGTGCTTCACACTTCTTGTAGCTTTGTCCCAACCATACGCCCTTGTCGCTTTGACGCAAAGAGTCAAGGTATGCTTTGCCTGCTTCCACGCCCATAGCTTCAGCCTTCTTTTCGTAGTGGTTAGTCACGAAACTGAAACTCAAATAGTAGACGCAGATAAGGCTAAGCAATACGGCGATTACTTTGACAAATCCTTTGTTTTGCATTTGAATTGTTGTTTATTTTATTATTGTTTGATTTCCTCTGAATGGATAGGGATGTCTATTGGGGAACAACTTTCTCTACCTTCGCGATGAGAGTCTTCTCCAAGGTACACTTATCAGCCTGCAAATATACCATTTTTTTTTCACTTTTCAGCCTCATTGACTTGAAAACACCTTTTTCTTTCCTCCTTTGTCGTTTTTTTCTCCTTGTTTTACTGCTTTTCTCTGCTGCGTTGAACCCAAATCGGTCGTTAGCTCCTGAATAGATTTCTTTCTCTTGCTTGTTTGCCTTTTCTTAATTTTGCTCTCTTCTTTCTTCACTCTTCTTCCTTTCTTCCTTCTTCGCTATCTTCGTTTGTTTCCCTCTCCTTCTTTTGCCTTTCCCCTTCACTCATTTCTCGCGCGCGTACGCGTACATACAGGATGTTGCATTTTTTGCTGTCACAAGTGTCACACTCTGTGGGTAACTTTTTCTATTTTATTACTCTTGACCTCCTTTTTTGTTTTATCATTGCTTTTTCGTTGTTCCTTCTACGAACATCATCTCTGCACCCATTATCTCATTTTTCTGTTTCTTCGGCTTGTTCATATTCAAACGACGGCTTGTTTTACTAAAAACAACGTGTCGTTTTTCCCAAAACAACGGCTCGTTTTTCTCGTTTTCTCTCTGTCTTGGGGAGTAAATCTAAATAAATGTTTGTATATTGTTTTATCTTTCTATCCGTCAATACTTTATCCCAATGGATGTGACACTTGTGACAGCAAAAAACAAAACTCCCTGTAGGCGATGTGTTCAGCTATGTTTTGTAGGCTCTTAGATTCCGAAAAGTATTCTTTAACTATCTCCTGCCCGGCCATTATTTTGAACTTTTCTTCGGATTGTGCAATTTGTCGTTTTTGTCGTTTTCTCTTTGCCTTTTTGCAATATCTTCATAGGTGTGCTTGCAGCAATGCAATCATCATTGCACTTTTGGAGATCATAATCTTTGTGTATTGTTGGGGAAGTGTTTCTTTTTCCTTGAGTATTCTTTCTTTTGTAATCGCCTTATATTCAGGTGTATAACACTTTTTTATGCCTGATCTTCTTTCTCTTTGTTCGATTTTTTCTCTTTTCACTATTCACGAAATATAAAGACAAATAAAGAGAAGCATTCTAAATGTTCTTTCTCCTAATATGTGATTTTAACCCAAATAGGTCATTAGATCCTGAACGGATTTCATTAGGTTGTTGGGCAGTTTGTTTCTCGTTTGTTCTCGACAGTAACACCACAAGGAGATGCTGCAAAAAAACAGTTTTGCAACACCTCCTTGGATAGTGATTGGTTTTGACCTTCGCCAGTAGCTTTGTTTATTTTGGATTCGCAATGATGAAAATACGCTGTACCGTCGAAAACTTGCGATTCGTGGGATTTCTATTTTTCTTGTTTCGCAAGTTTTGTTTTTCTCCCTACTTGCGAGATTGTGCAAGATTAGAGAGAGTGGGGTAGAGTCTTGTGTGCGAACTTAATAATTGACAGCTTTGCTCGTGAAGGGTGTGATGTCTTCGCCCACGATGGCAGAAGCGAGGAGATTGGCCAAACGACTCGTGCCGATGCGGAAGAGACCTTGTTTGATGTAGTCTTCTCCCAACGTTTCGGCCACGATGGTGTAGAAGTCGATGGCTTCGTCTACCGTCTTGATGCCCCCTGCTGCCTTAAATCCAACAAGACGACCAGTTTGCTCTTTGTATTCCAAGATGGCGGAGCACATCACTAGCGCGGATTCGGGAGTGGCTGCTACTGCTACCTTGCCCGTGGAGGTTTTGATGAAGTCTGCACCGGAATACATGGCGAGGATGGCGGCTTTCTTGATGAGCGATGCTGACTTGAGTTCGCCGGTTTCCAGAATCACCTTGAGAGGATGTTCTCCGCAAACGGATTTTAATTCTGCAATCTCATCCGCGCAGGTTTCGTAGTCACCACTCAAAAACGCACCTACTGAAAGCACCATGTCTATTTCGTCTGCACCGTCAGCAAGAGCCAAAGCGGTTTCCACAGTTTTCACTTCCAGGAAGGTTTGTGAGGCAGGAAATCCTCCGCTCACGCAAGCCACTTTGACGTTGTCGGCTTGAAGGTTTTGACTCACCGTTCCTGCAAAATTGGGATATACGCAAATGGTGGCGAGTGGTGGAAGGTCGGGATGTTGGTCGCTCCAGCGGTTCACACTTTCGGTGAAATTGAACACACTTTCTTGTGAATCGGTGACGGTGAGCGTGGTGAGTTCGATGGTGGAGAGGAGGGTGTGGAGCACCTCTGGAGTGTTATATTTCTCGCGATTTTGGGCAATGATTTCTTTCACAGTTTGGCTCACTTTCTCATCGCTGAGTCGCATTTCATATTTGGAGAAGGCTTGCTGATATTGATTGTCTTCATCGCAATGGTCGTCATGACCGCATTGGCAATCGTGATGATGTCCTTCGTGATGCTCGTGCCCTTCGTGGTGGCAGCAGCATTCGTGTTCTTCGTGGTGGTCGTGACCACATTCGCAGTGATGTTCAGACATAGTGATAGTATGTTAGGAGTTGATGTTCGTGGTTTGTTGAGGTGTATCTATTCTTTGTTGTGTGTGTCCATAAGGATGGTGACAGGGCCATCGTTGAGGAGTGTTACTTGCATATCTGCACCGAATTCTCCCGTGCCTACTAGGTGGTTGAAGCTTTGGTTGAGTTGGGCGATGAAATACTCGTAGAGAGGTTTTGCGTGTTCGGGACGCGCTGCGCGGATGTAGCTCGGGCGGTTGCCTTTTTGTGTGGCGGCCATAAGGGTGAATTGGCTGACCACGAGCACTTCTCCATTTATGTCTACTACTGAGTGGTTCATTACTCCCGATTCGTCATCAAAGATACGCATGTTGCAGATTTTCTGTACGAGCCAGTCGGCGTCTGCTTCGTTGTCGTCGTGGGTGATACCGAGTAAGACGAGCAGGCCGGTCTTGATTTGGCTGTGAATTTTGCCGTTGATGGCAACTTGTGCGTGTTTCACGCGTTGAATGACTACTCTCATACTTGCAAAGTTACGTTTTTCTTTGGATTCTATCTATTTCTCTGGTGAGTTTCTCTGTTTTAGACTGCTTTTTCCCTTTGATTTCAAAAGTATTCTTTTTCTTCCTGTTTGCTGTCTTAGGATATTTCTTTTTCCGCATTGCTTTCGTCCTCGTTACTGGCATGAAGTGCGGCATAGAGCTTTGCTCCGCGCTTTTCTCCTAGCACATCTTGTAGTTGTTCGGGAGAAGCCGCTACAATCTGTTTTACGCTACCAAAATGTTGAATGAGCGTTTGTTTGGTTTTGTCGCCAATGCCAGGTATGTTGTCGAGTGCGGAGGACGTTTGTCGTTTGCTGCGTTGTTGGCGGTGGAAGGTGATGGCAAATCTGTGCACTTCGTCCTGCATCTGGGTGAGTACTTTAAACAGATAACTGTCTAGTGCTATGCTCACTGACACTGGAGGATTGCCAAAAAGGAGTTCGCGCGTGCGGTGTTTGTGGTCTTTCACGAGTCCTGCGATGGGGATGTCGAGTCCTAGGGCTTCGATTTCACCGCGAATGGCTTCCATCTGTCCGCGACCTCCGTCGGCTATGATGAGATTGGGCATCGTAGCCTCTTCCTCTTGTAGGCGCGAATATCTGCGGTGCACCACTTCGCGCATGGAAGCGTAGTCGTCTGCACCTTCCACGGTTCTGATGTGAAATTTGCGGTATTCTTTCTTTGCTGGTTTGAGTTTTTCGAAAACAACGCAAGCGGCTACGGCATCTGCGCCCGAGATATTGGAGTTGTCGAAGATTTCGATGCGTATCGGGAGTGTGGGTAGTCCCAATTGGGTTTGTATCTCCTTCATGAGCCGAACTTGTTTCTGCTCCGGATTGAGTTTTTCAGCTTGTTTCAAGCGGTCGAACTTATATTGTTTGACGTTCTGTCGCGACAAGTCGAGGAGGGTTTTCTTTCCTCCTTGTTGTGGAATGACTATTTTAGCGTAATTCTCGGGAAGTTCTACTTCAAAAGGCAAAACAATTTCTCTAGATGTGGAGGCAAAGCGTTCGCGCATCTCGACGATGCCGAGAGAGAGTAAGTCTTCATCGCTTTCATCGAGCTTTTTCTTAAACTCAAAGGTGAAGGATTGCGTGATGGCACCATTCACCACGTGGAGAAAATTGATGTAAGCGAGCTTTTCGTCACTTTCTATCGAAAAAACATCGATATCATAGCTGATTTGTGAAACGACTTCTGATTTAGCGCGGAAGTTTTCGATTAAATCGTATTTCCGTTTGAGGATGGCGGCTTCTTCAAAGCGCATTTCTTCGGACAATCGCGCCATTTCATCGCGCAGATGTTGTGCCACGGCGCGTGTGTTTCCTTTGAGGATTTCTCGACAAGCGTCAATGTTGCGCATATATTCCTCGTGTGACTGTTTACCGATACATGCTCCATCGCATTTATGGATGTGGTAGTTGAGACACAATTCGTATTTTCCCGATTTTACCCCGATTTCAGTCATGGGCTGGTGGCAAGGACGCGGTTTGTAGAGTTTTTGGCACAAATCTAACAGCGCATACATTGTGGGTAGGTGACTGTATGGGCCGAAATAGGTGGCACCTCTTCGTTCTCTGTGGCGTGTTTTGAAGATGCGAGGGAGGTATTCCTGTGAAATGGCGATGGAAGGATAGGTTTTATCGTCTTTGAGGAGGACGTTGTAGCGTGGTTTGTATTGTTTGATGAGCGCATTCTCGAGTAATAGGGCATCTTCTTCCGAATTCACCACGGTATAGGTGATGTTTCTGATCTTCGACACCAAAATACTAGTCTTGCGGTTTTGGTCTTTATTGAAATATGACGCTACGCGTCGCTTCAAATTTTTCGCTTTTCCCACATATATAATAGTACCTTCTTCGTCATAGTATTGATAGCTCCCCGGTTTTTCGGGAAGGTTCGATACGATGCCTTTGAGTTTTTGTTGTAGTTCTTCTTGTTCTGCCTTGTTCATGGTGCTATTGAACTAAGAAGGCGACCTCGTGCTTGGATGCTTAGAAAAATCCATGGTAGAGGTCGCCTTTGGTCTGTGTTACTGGAAAAACAATGCTTTCTTATCGTGTGTTTAGTCCTATAAAGGTCTAATGGCTGTTTGGGGTTTATTCATTGAGCGTGAGCAAAGCGGTGATGTCAGCTTTGTTTCCCAAGAATTCTTTACCCTTCAATCCTTCCATTCTAAGTTCGATGAGGAAGTTTACGAAGATTTTTTTAGCACCGAAGGAGTCGACGAGCTCGATTGCTGCTTTCATCGAACCTCCCGTCGCGAGTAAGTCATCGTGAATGAGCACCACGTCTTCTGGTGAAATCGCGTCAGTGTGGATTTCGATGACGTCTTCTCCATATTCTTTGAGATAACTTTGTTTGCGTGTTTCACCTGGTAGCTTTCCAATTTTGCGGCACATCACGAAACCGACTCCTAGGCGTTGCGCTAAAATGGCTCCCATCACAAAACCGCGGCTTTCGATGCCAACCACTTTCGTGATACCTTTGTCTTGATAGAGTCGCACCAATTCGTCAAGAATCTCATTCAAACACGAAGGTTCGATGAAAAGGGTAGAAACGTCTTTGAATTGAATGCCGGGTTTAGGAAAATCGGGGATGTTTCTCAGGTGAGAAAGTAACAATTCTGTATTCATAAGTGTTTGATAATTCGTCGAATGTCGCTGTTTTGTTTCACGTGGAACATAGGTGTTTTCCGGTTTTTGCGCAGAAAATGGCGATTTCATCGGTGGGTGTTCCTGTTTTGCTGTTTGTGTTTTGGTGAGAAACTACAACAGCGATGTGTAATTCGCTGATATTAAGAGAGAGAAGTTTTGTTTTATCTGCTAAGAAGTACAAGGAGAACGGAAATGTCTGAAGGAGATACACCAGGAATGCGCGATGCTTGTGCCAAAGTCTCTGGATTCACCGCTGCCAACTTCTGACGTGCTTCGGTGGAGAGCTGAGTGAGCGCAGCGTAGTCGAAGCGGTCGCGGATGCGAATGTCTTCGAGTCGCTGCATTTTGTCGGCAAGGGCGCGCTCGCGAGCAATGTAGCCATCGTATTTGATGAGAATTTCTGTGGCTTCCATTGTTTCTTCCTGATCTAGATTGTCAGGAGATGAAGCACCAAAGAAGGTGGATACCGTAGGGTTGTCTTGAATCTGAGAGAAATCGGCGATTTTTAGTTCTGGGCGTGCGATGAGTTCAAACAATTTTGCTCCGTGGTTGAGTGGTTGCGAATCATGTTGTTCCAAAAGAGCATTGACTTCACTGGGTTTCATGTTTCCCGTCTTTGCCGTTTCTATCATCTGTTTGATGATTTCTTGTTTGCGATGGAATCGCTCCAAACGTTCGGGAGTGGCGATGCCAAACCGTTCTGCATAGGGTGTAAGGCGCATATCGGCATTGTCTTGTCGGAGCAAAATGCGATATTCTGCGCGAGAGGTGAACATGCGATAGGGTTCGTCTACACCTTTGGTGACCAAATCGTCGATGAGAACGCCAATATAGGCTTCATCGCGACCGAGTGTGAATCGTTCGTTGCTGTTGCAAGAAAGTGCTGCGTTGATGCCGGCTACGATGCCTTGTCCACCCGCTTCTTCGTACCCCGTGGTTCCGTTCACCTGTCCTGCAAAGAAGAGTCCGCTCACTTTCTTCGATTCCAACGAATGGTGGAGTTGTGTGGGAGGGAAGAAGTCGTATTCAATGGCATAGCCAGGGCGATAGACTTTCACATCTCTGAAACAAGGCATTTGTTTGAGGGCTTCAATCTGTACATTCATGGGCAGTGATGAGGAGAAACCGTTCAAATATAGTTCATTGGTGTCTAAACCTTCGGGTTCCAAGAATAGGGGGTGCGAATCGCGGCCTTCGAAGGTGACCAATTTTGTTTCAATAGATGGACAATAGCGTGGACCGATAGATTGGATTTGTCCGTTGTAGAGGGGCGAATCTTCCAAACCTTGACGCAACACACGGTGCACCTCTGCATTGGTGTTGCACGTCCAACAGTTGAGTTGTGGGAGCGGACGCTGTGGGGAGATAAAGGAAAAACGGTGGAAGTCGTTTTCACCAGGCTGTAATTCCATTTCATCGAAATGCACCGAGCGTGCGTCGATGCGCACTGGTGTTCCAGTCTTCATGCGTAGGCTCTCGATACCTAATTCGTTAAGAGCCGCGGTGAGAAACGTTGATGCGGGTTCGGCGCAGCGTCCACCAGGTACCATTTTTTTGCCGATGTGCATCAATCCATTGAGGAATGTGCCTGCGGTGATGACCACAGCACCTGCACGGAATTCTGCGCCCCAGATGGTTCTTAGACCTACAATGCGTCCGTTGTCAACGATGAGTTCACTCACTTCGTCTTGCCAAACATCCAAGTTGTTGGTGTTTTCGATGCGGTGTCTCCATTCTGCAATAAATCGAATGCGGTCGCACTGTGCGCGTGGACTCCACATGGCAGGACCTTTGGAGCGGTTGAGCATGCGGAACTGGATGGCGGTGGCGTCGGTGACAAGTCCCATTTGTCCGCCTAGCGCGTCAATTTCGCGCACAATCTGTCCTTTTGCAATCCCGCCCACGGCAGGGTTGCAACTCATTTGTGCTATTTTGTTCATGTCCATGGTGATGAGGACCGTGCGCGCACCCATGCGCGCTGCTGCTGAAGCGGCTTCGCATCCAGCGTGTCCTGCTCCCACCACAATGACATCATAGTGAAATATCGTGTCCATATTCTGCAAAGTTAATGATTTTCGGGCAGATAACCGAATGTCTTTTCTGCGCTACTCAGGCATAAATCGCTCTTGGTTATGTTTATTCTTCGTATTTTTCGGATTTCATCATCGTTTGTTTGCGATGAAATCGCTTGTTTTTGTTGTTTATATGCTGAATTTTAATAAATCAAAAATAGATGATTTCCCAGAAAACAAGACGAAAAAAGTGGAACTACGTGAGTTGGTAGTTCCACTGTGAAGAGGAGTTGGATATATTAGAGGTTACAATCCGAATTTCTCATTGAGTTCTGGACAGTCGGAAAGGCGTCCATTGATAATGGCAACGATGTCAGTTTGTGCGCGAAGCGAGAGCACTTCCTTCTGATAGGTAGCATCTTTGGTGGCGCGTATCTCATCGATCAATCGTACAATGTCTTGATGGAACACATAGCGCAGTCCTTGTTTTGCGAGCGCAAGACGCACTTCAAACTTGTCACCTGGACGAAGCGGAACTTTAAAGCGCATATTCAATTGTGCTACGACAACATCGATGCCGCGTGCGTGGAGGTCTGCAAATTCGATGCCGAGAGATGCTATAAATGCGCTTCGGCAATGCTCATTGTAGTTTTGATAAACAGCATTGTTTACAATGCCTTGGAGGTCGCATTCGTAGTCGCGTACTTCCATGGGAAGGGTAAAGATAGGTTGCATAGATTAGCGTTTTGAATCCAAATTGGGGTCGAATGTTTAGGACAGATGTTTACGTTGTTGCAAATAGCGCGTGCCGAAACGACAGCGCAGGCAGTCGTGGCGGTCGCAGTATTGCCATTTCAGTTGGAGCAGGGCTTGAGAGTCTGCAGCGTGTTCTGCTGCGACACCCACCTCTTTCCACATTTGCACCACGTGATTGCGTTCCGCTTTGAGTTGTTCCAACCAATTCACGGCTTTGTCCATCAAAGCGTTGTCTTGATGGTGTTGGCCGAAGGCAAAGAGCAACGGAATGACTGCATTGATCAAGAGCAAATCTTGACTTGCTGTTGAGATGCAGCTCGCAACTTTTGATGTCAGCTTTTTCTTGTTGCTAGGGATATCGCAAGAAGTCGCCTTTTCCTCGAGGTTTTGTAGCTCGGCGGTCTTTCTTACTTGTTTAATAATGTCTTTCTTTTTCGTGGATTTCTCTTGTTTGTCTCCAAACTTATAGCGGTTTTCCCAATAGGGTAGAGTGTTGAAAGACAGAATGTTGTGCAAATCTTCTAAGGAAGAAGACTGACGGATGTGAGCGAGTGAAAAACGGCGAGACAGATAGAGCGCAGCAAGTTGTGCCAGTCTGACGTGAGGAAAATTTTGTGGACGAAGCCTTAGGAATTTCCATTCTTGAACAGAAATGGGTGAGAGCGAAAATTTCTGTTGTAGAAATTTGTAGTCGCGCACCAGAGAGAGAAAGTGAGCATCTTGTTCGTTGGTTGGTGTGGCGGAGTCATCTAGCAAACCCGCTTGTCCGAAAAAGAAAGCCTCAATGAGTTGCGCATCATCACGATGTTTTCCTGTGTGTTGAGGGTCGAGTGTAGCGGCCCAATGTTCAAAAGCATCGGTGTTTTTGCCAAAACCAAAGGCGCGTGCCAGTAGGATGAAGGCTACGCGTTCCCAATCTCCTTGAGTTTGTGCGAGCCACCGGTCAATGCGTTCTGTTTTCTGCTGCAATCGTTCAAAGGTCAGTGAGGATAACCAAGAGTGCACCTCAAAGATTGGTAGTGAAGGAAGGAGTCTGTGACAGGGTGGATAAGCATCTTCAGCCATCAGTGTTTGGTAGTTCTCGCGTACGAAATCGGGAACTTCGATGACGAGTTGCGGAAGTGTGCGTCTCGACAGCGTGGTAACTTCCACGTCAGCTTCTCCCACAACGTGGAGAATGACATTGTCGTAGTGCGCATCCGTTTCGTGTTGGTGTCGAAACCAATCGGAGGAGCGCAGGTGAATTTCCACATTTCCCACCCAAAGTTGTTGTGCGATACGTAGTTTTGCATTGAAGAAATCGGGGCCAGCGTCAGAATTATGGAGTCCGACATCGAGAACTTCCACACTCTCTCCTCGCGTTGTTTTGAGCGCGATGGGTGCAAACAGTCGATGTTGCCAAACATAGTGTAAGAGTGCTTCCATAATCGTCGTTAGTGGTGGTACAAGGTTTTTTGGCAGATTTCGTCATTATCGTTTTCACGCTAATCACTAATCCCTATACTTTCCTTCTTCTTTGTCGTCAAGCATAGAGAGATATGAAGTGTAGCGCGAAGGAGCTATTTGATGAGCCTCAATAGCTTCCAGAACGGCGCAACCAGGTTCGTGAGTGTGTGTGCAGTTGTTGAACTTACAATCGCTACTGATGCGGAATATCTCACGGAAATAGTGCGCAATCTCTTCGGGTTCCATATCGAACGTGCCGAAACCTTTAATACCAGGAATATCGATGAGTCCACCTCCCGAGGGTAAATCGAAGAGTTCGCTAAATGTGGTAGTATGCATACCCGTGCCGTGAGCTTCACTCACCTCAGCAGTGCGAGCACCAGCGTTAGGAATCAAACGGTTGATGAGTGTGCTTTTTCCCACTCCGGAATGCCCTGCTAAAAGGGTGATTTTCTCCGTGAGCAAAGGCGCAAGTTGCTCCATACCCTGACCTTGAAGTGCAGAAAGTTGCAACACTTCGTAGCCGATGTCGTGATAAATCCACGTGAGGTACTCCAATGTAGCGCGTTCTTCCTCGCTGAGATCGTCGATTTTGTTGAACACCAACGTCACTGGCACTCGATAAGCTTCGGCAGAAGCCAAGAAGCGGTCGATGAATGTTGTAGTCGTTTCTGGTCGAGCTACGGTGATGAGTAGCAACACGCGGTCGATGTTGGCAGCAAGAATGTGGCTCTGTTTGGAGAGATTAGAAGCTTTGCGAATGATGTAGTTGCGACGATTGTCGATGGCAACGATATAGGCGAGTTCTCCCTCTGCAGCCGGACGAACGGAAACACCATCTCCCACAGCAACAGGATTGGTGGTGCGGATGCCTTTCAAGCGAAAGTTACCTTTCACCCTGCATTCCACGATGTTTCCTTCATCGGTACGCACCATATAGCTGCTTCCAGTGTTGCGAATGACAATGCCGTGGCACTGTTGTAGGGGGGATGAGTTTTCCGCGCTTACAGCCGCTAATTGGGGGTTAGAAACAGAAGAGTACGTTGTTGGAGTATTTGTTGTTACTGTCGAATGAGACTTCTTAGAAGTTGTTTTGGACTTCTTAGAAGTAGACTTAGATGATTGAGCCAAATTGTGGGAGATTGAAAAGCAAACCCTCCGATGCACCAGGGCTCGAAGGGTTTGATAAATTAGAAAAATAAAGCGATCGAGCCGAGAAGCCTTACACTGTCATGATTTCTTTAGCCTTGTTGGTCAAGAGTTCTTCGATGCGCTTAATCATTTTGTCGTGGAGCTTTTGCAAATCAGCTTCTGCATCTTTTGCCACGTCTTCAGGTACACCGTCTTTTGTGCTCTTCTTGAGTTTGTCGATACCATCGCGACGCACGTTGCGGATAGCGATTTTAGAGTCTTCACCTTCTTGGTTACACTGTTTGGTGAGATCACGACGACGTTCTTCTGTGAGCGGAGGAATACCAAGGCGAATCACCTCACCATTGTTCTCGGGCATAATGCCGACATTAGAGTCAATGATAGCCTTTTCGATGGGCGCAAACATACTTTTATCCCAAGGTTTGATGGCGATGGTGCGAGAGTCGGGCGTAGTGATTGCAGCTACATTATTCACAGGTACCATAGAACCATAGGAATTTACCATCACTTGGTCGAGGATGTGGATATTAGCTTTACCCGCACGGATGTGCGAAAGGGTTTCGTCGAGGTGCATCACGCTCATTTCCATGCGTTCTTCGCATTCAGCAAGTAGTTGCTTTACGTCTAACATATCGTTTTCGTTCTTTTTCGTGGATATTGTTGGATATATTTTAGGCAAATATACGACAGTCTTTCGACAATTCAAAAGAAAAAGAGAATTTCTTCAGCAGATTTTCCAAAAAAGTCAAGCCAAAGCGTCTGTTTCACGGTGCCTGCGCTCGGGAGGAGTGAGTTGGTAAGCCGCTTCGTTGAAATGTGTGCCGAAACTCAAGTCAAAACCAGCCTTGAGCAATTGTTGCGCCAGTGCAGGTTTGCCGCGAAAGCCGTGGATGGTCCACACCTGTTGAGGACGCAGCGTTTTGCGTGCTTGCAACACCAGATCGAAAGCGCGCACCACGTGGAGAGTCATCGGAAGCGCAAGACGTTCAGAGGCTTCCACTTGTGCGCAAAACACCTCCCACTGCACCTCGGGAGAAGCTCCTCGCAGACGGTCGAATCCACATTCACCCATCTGCACCACTTGTGGCAGGCACCAGAGTTGCTGCAAACTCTCCATATAGTCGTCAAGTTTGAAATCCTCATCAAGCGTCCACCACGGATGAATGCCTGCTGCATAGCGTCCTTCAGGGTGGAATTGCTGAGGGGAAGGATAGTTGTTCCACACTTCGGGCTGTCGCACAATGTCTTGCGGCAAACTCACGATGCCTGTGCCGGGAATGATGTCAAGACGGTGGGTGTGGAAATCGAGATCCATAACTAAAACGATGTTCGAATGAAACGATTTTCGGAAAAACTTCGTTTGTTTCAAACCATATTCGGTTCAAACGAAATAGAAATAAACGATATTCTACTCAAACCATATTTCATTCGAGAACCAGAGTGAAATAAGCTAAAATCTCCTGCTAAGGCACAGGGTCGTATCCGTGACCTCCCCAAGGGTGGCAACGCAAAATGCGCTTCACAGCAAGATACATCCCTTTGATAGGGCCGTGTTTGCGCAAGGCTTCAACAGCATATTGCGAACAAGTTGGGGTGAAACGGCAAGAGGGTGGGGTGTGCACCGAAATGAAACGCTGATAAAATCGAATGGGAAGAATGAGTAGCGTTGAAATAAACTGAGAGATGCGACTAAAAATCATAATAAATGAGCGTTGTCTTCATTGGTAGAGGAAGATGTCGAAGAGTCTTTAAGCGTCTGCCGAAGCTGAGGATTTCGATGCGTCTGTTAGAGAAGTAGACAAATCCGTTGCAGATTCTACTGAAATTTCCGCATCTTTCTCCGAAGTAGAAGGCGCAATCTTTTCCACCACTCGGTGCAACAGACTGACCAGACGCTTCTGCACCAATGCACTATCTTGTGGTTGATCAGCCACCCACACAAGTCCTAAATGAACCGCCACACCCTCAGGCAATTGTTCCCAAACAATTTCCTTATTCAGACGATAAGCTTCGCGAATTTGTCGTTTCGCACGATTGCGATCCACAGCGTGTCTGAGTCGACGTTTTGCCACAGAAATCAGCACTTGCACGCGTGGGAACTTTCCATCGTGAGGACGTGTGCGCACGATAGCACGAAGAGGAAAACTCACAGCCGAGCGTGTGCCTGCCGTGAACAATTGATCAATGTCGCGTTTAAGACAGATATGTTCGGCTTTGGGAAATTTATGACGCATAGGAACTGAAAATTGTCCGTGTTGGGGGAACTGAGGTAGCCTTTCTTCTTCCAAAAAGAAGGTGTTGGATATTAGTTGCATTTCATCTTCCAAAAGAGATGGAGCAACTCAATGAGAAGGTGCATCGCCTTAGCTAGTTTGAGAAAGACAATGCAGCCTTTACACTAAAAAAGAAAGGTGGTCACTCGTCCACTAGCGTGGAGGAAGTGGCCACCGTTATGATAGAGAAACAAAAACTTATTTGTTTTCTTCGCGGATAAAATTGCCAAGGCTCTCTGCGATAGATCCACTGACTTTGAGGTCTACGCGCAAACCAGCTTCTTCAATAGCTTTTGCCGTGGCATCACCAAAGCAGCCCAAACGGATATTGCCTTGGTTGAAGTTGGGGACATTGTGAAGAAGACTCTGCACTCCCACAGGCGTGAAAATGAGAATCATATCATAGTTTTGGAAAGTTTCAGGGTCAAGTTCCGCTTCCACCGTGCGAAACATTGCACACTCTGTATGTTTGATTTTCTTCTGGTCAAGTTGTCCTGCAATTTCCAGCGAAGTACCTTCAGACAGAGGCACCAGATATTTCTCCGTTTTGTGCTTTGCCATCACGGTGAGCAAATCAGGCCAATGTCCACTCGGACTGAAGAACACCTTGCGTTTGCGATACTGCACAAACTTTTGGATGTAGAGAATCACCTTCTCCGAAATCCCAAAATACTTCATATCCTCAGGCAACGTGATGCGAAGTTCTTTGCAAAGATGAAAGAAATGCTCAATTGCATTGCGTGAATTGAACACAATGGCGGTGTGATCGAGAATGTTCACCTTTTGGCTGCGAAACTCACGAGCCTCTAGGCCTTCGACCTTCACGAAAGGCTGGAACGTAAATTCAACGCCCAAGTTTTTGGCAATATCGTGATAAGGGGATTTGTCTGTGGCGGGTGCGGGTTGCGAAACAAGAATTTTCTTGATCATCGTGAAAGGTTAGAGTGTTTAGAGAAGAACTGTTTCATCTCGTTGCAAACTACAGGAGGGTAGCATTGCGATAGGCCACGCCTATGAGCGTTCCTCCGAGAAGTACGTAGGGTACAATTTCTAGGGCGCAAAAATACAAAATAATGTGCAAATAGCCTACTACGCCTTTGAAAAATGTGCGGTAACACTTATAGAGTAATAGCATTTTGATAATTGACAAAAGCAAAATGTAGGCAATTATCGCTTCTCGATAGGATAAATCAAAGAAGACAACCAAAAGCGTGAGGGGTAACAAAAGTGCTCCCGTTGTGAGGATCGAAACCAGATAATAGTTGTTCCACGCCTGATTGCTGTCGCTCGCAAAAAACACCTTGTTCACCCATCGATAAAGCACTATTTTCGCCCCATAATATCCCAAGATAATGAGTGTTGAAATCGACAACAACAGATAGGGAGAAATGCCTTCAAACAATTCTGGAAGCATCGACTGCACAAAGCCGAAAAACAAGAGTCCTTGCAAGAAGCTTGTTTGTAGCACCAAGAAAAATCGTCCGCGCAACACCGTGTCTGCACGGTCAATGAAGAGATTGTGACGCGTGCGGTGGTAGAAGAAGTCTTTGATGGAAATGCGCAGAAATCTCCACGAAGCCGCAATTACCCACGCCATAATCACAAAACTGAGGAGTAACACAGAGGTCACCACATCATCATTGCGCAGTTCGTAGCCTATCGGCATCCCTGAAATTCCTTGTTGCAATTGGGTGGTATGATAGTGCGTTGCCAACAGCTTTCTCACATCCTTCGTAAACAATTTCCAATACTGCGTATCAGTTGCACTGTCCGTCTGCATAGGCAACTGCGTGTCTAATTGCGGCTGCTGACGCGGAGGAGGGGGGAGCAAAGAAAATCTCCCTTTGAATTGTGCTTTCAGCACAGAATCTGCCGGCTCCATCTTCAGCCCAGGAGCCGCATCAAGGGTGCGCCCACTCACTGCACGAGTTGCGCTGGAACTATTTGTGGAAAGACTGTCAATGGGCATAATGAACTGCATTATAACGGTCTAACGACCGATTGGGGTTTTACAAAGCAGCAAATCTGCGAATGCTACTGTCCCAAAGTGGAGTTTCCTCGCAGAGTTGCACAGCTTCTTCTGCTGTGGCAGCTACTTTCCAAATGTCGCTGTGCACACTACGCATAAATTGTTGCTCTACGCAACGCTCCAACTGTGCCAAAAGAGGGTCGAAATATCCCTCAGTGTTGAGCACGACAATGGGTTTGAGAAACAGTCCCAACTGTTTCCACGTGATGACTTCGAGCAATTCCTCCAAGGTACCCACACCTCCTGGACACGCAATGCACGCGTCGGCACGCTCTGCCATCAAGGTTTTGCGCTCGTGCATGTTGGGAGTCACAATCAAGTCGGTCATCCCCTTGTGTTGCCACGATTCGTCAATCATAAATTGTGGAATAACCCCAATAGCTTTGCCCCCTTTCGCCAAACAAGCATCGATGGTTGCGCCCATGAGTCCCGTGCGACCGGCTCCGTTGATGAGAGTATGCCCACGCTCGGCCAGGATTTCTCCCAACCGAGCGGCGGCTTTGGTGTAAACTTCAGGCACTTGTCCCGAAGATGCTGCATAAACAGTGATATTCATCTTTTAGTTGAGCCCAAATTCCTTCTTAATGTCTTCCACGCGATCCAGTTTCTCCCACGTGAAAAGTTCCACTTCGAGCGTGCGCGGCTCTTCACCCTTAGGTTGGAAAGTTTTGGTGATCACGCGGTTGCTGCGACCCATGTGACCATAGCGAGCCGTTTCTTCGTAGATGGGTTGACGAAGACGAAGGTTCTTCTCAATGTCGTGAGGACGGAGCGCAAAGAGCTTTTTCACGCGTTCTGCAATCTCACCATCGCTCAATTCCACATGACTCTTGCCATAGGTGTCCACAAACACACTCACGGGTTCAGCCACACCGATGGCATAAGCCAACTGCACCAACATCTCGTCAGCCACTCCTGCTGCCACCATGTTTTTGGCAATGTGACGCGCAGCATAAGCCGCAGAGCGGTCCACCTTTGAAGGGTCTTTTCCAGAGAAAGCACCACCGCCGTGAGCACCCTTACCACCGTAGGTGTCTACAATGATTTTACGACCCGTGAGTCCAGTGTCGCCGTGAGGACCACCAATCACAAACTTGCCTGTAGGATTCACGTGATAGGTGATTTCGCTTTGTTCAAAAAGCGCTTTCACTTCAGGCGTAGTCACGCGTTGCTCAAGCACGCGGGGAATGAGAATCTCAATCACATCCTTTCGAATCTGCGCCAACATCTTCTCGTCTGCAGCCTGCTGACTACCGGCTTCTTCTGCCGAAACAAAGTCGTCGTGCTGCGTGCTCACCACAATGGTGTCAATGCGCACCGCACGGCCGTTGTCGTCATATTCCACCGTCACTTGGCTCTTTGAGTCGGGACGAAGATAAGTCATCACCTTGCCTTCGCGACGAATGTCGGCCAAAACAATCAAGATGTCGTGTGCCAACGAGAGCGGCAACGGCATGTAGCGGTCTGTCTCGTTGTTGGCATAACCAAACATCATACCTTGGTCGCCAGCCCCTTGTTCTTCGGGAGCTTCGCGTTCCACACCGCGATTGATGTCATCGCTTTGGTCGTGGATTGCCGAGAAAATGCCACAGCTGTTGGCGTCAAACATATATTCAGCCTTGGTGTAGCCAATGCGTTGAATGGTGCGACGAATCGTGTCTTGCAGATCCACGTAAGCTTCTGATTTCACTTCGCCAGCCACCACCACTTGTCCCGTGGTCACAAGCGTTTCGCACGCCACTTTCGAACTAGGGTCAAAGGCTAAAAATTGGTCGAGCAGTGCATCAGAGATTTGGTCTGCCACTTTGTCGGGATGTCCTTCCGACACCGATTCTGAAGTAAAGAGATATGCCATAATAGGGTTGATGTTGTAGAGAGGGGTAGATTAAATAAATACTGATTTGCGTAGGTATAAACAAAAACGTCTGCCCATCGCAATAGCGAAAGCAGAACGGAACAAATCAGTGTGTGTGCGAGAGCAAGAATAAAATGTTTGAAGTCTTCCTCCGATATGTCCATCCAAGTCGATGGCATAGGGTGGAGATAGTGACTTATCGTTTTAGCATTTTTTCTTGAGGTTGCAAGCAGTCAAATCTGTCCTCGTTCGTATTTCGGCCACAAATTTACAACTTTCTTTTCATTGCTCCAAATGCAGACTCGCTTTTTGTGCTTTTTTGTGCTGTGTGTGCCACACATCTTGGATTGGGGAGTTTCTTTTCTCTCCAATCAAAGTGTTGTGTCCTAAAAAGTGACGTGATGTTTTGATGAAAACGACGGCTTGTTTTGTGGAAAATGACGTGTTGTTTTGATGAAAACAACGTGTCGTTTTATGGAAAGTGACGGCTCGTTTTTAATGCACGATGGGATGGACAAAAAAGACTAGTGGAGAAACGGAAATCAAAAACTGAGTTTGTGGAAAAGTGAAAATCCATATAATCACACCTTCTCGCGCGTACGCGTACGCGCGTGTTACAGGAGTTTTTGTGTTTTTGCTGTCACAAGTGTCACAGGTTTGGAGGTAAGGTGTTGATTTTCTGTTAGTTATTATGTGATTGTGAATGTGTTTTAACAAATGGGGAGGTTGTCCCGCTGAAATCAACTTGAAAATGCAGCGCAAAATGCGTGTTTTGTGTCCTTTCTTCCGGGATTTTTCTGTGTCTTGGCTGAATTTTGAGCTGTTTTTTCTCCGTATTTTTCTCCTTGTGTGACACTTGTGACAGCAAAAAATCAACATCGCTGTTGGAAGGCGCGCGTGTACGCGCGTACGAGAAAGAAAAGTACAACGATGCAGTGTTTTGTCATCTACACTACGCAAAAAGATGGTGTAGAAAAATATTTTGTCACTTTTTCCTTGATTTTTCCCTCTTTGGGGCTATATCGACCCCTATATATTTAGGGACGCAATCATGTTGTGCGCTCCCGAACTTCAATTCCACTTTCACGGCGAAAGCCAATCCAATATATTAAACCCAAATCGGTCATTAGACCGTTATAGTGTACTCATTATGGAGAAGAGAACTTCCTGTCATCTTTCATTTTCTTGTTGGCATCTTGTTTCTTGTTGGATTTCATCCTTCGTTTTCTCGCCATGGCATAACTCGAGCAAGCTCGGTTCTGCTCATTTGGCTTAACGAAAACGTTCGTTCTTGACGTAACCCGCTACGCCTTCGAACTCACGAACAACCATCTGCTCAACAATCCATTGAAATCTATTCGGAATCAAATGCCTGAATTGGGTTAGATTTCGAATGAATGACGGAAATAAGGTATAATTCTGCATAAATTCCGTATATATCCCAAGCGATAGTGCATTTTTCAGAAAAAAGCCTCTCTTTTCTTTTGTATTTCTGTGGGCATTCTGTAATTTTGCCTTTGCAAAAATACAGCTCAGCCGCTCCTCCTGCAAAAACTTGCACGAGGTTCGACAGACATTCATCACCTTCTCACGTTTATTTTCTTACTCATCTCAATGAAAAAGATTTTGGTCATTGGTGCCACTGGGCAAATCGGCTCAGAGCTTACTATGAAACTACGCAGCATCTACGGTAACGATGCTGTGGTGTGTGGCTACATCAAAGGGGCAGAACCCAAGGGCGAGTTGCTCGAATCGGGCCCAGCTGCCATTTGTGACGTCACTGATGCGGCTTGTTTGGATGCTGTTGTCAAAAAATACCAAATTGATGCGATGTTCAATTTGGCAGCTCTCCTTTCTGTCGTGGCTGAAGGAAAGCCCCAGTTGGCTTGGAAAATCGGTGTAGATGGTCTTTGGAATGTTCTCGAAGTGGCTCGTCAAAATAGTTGCTCTGTCTTTACCCCCTCTTCTATTGCTTGCTTTGGCCCCGAAACGCCTGCAGATGCTACTCCACAAGACACCATTCAGCGTCCGCGCAGCATCTACGGCGTCACCAAAGTGACCACCGAATTGCTTTCTGACTATTATTTCCGCAAGTATGGCGTAGACACTCGTTCGGTTCGTTTCCCTGGGCTCATTTCCTACGTCACTCCTCCAGGAGGTGGCACCACGGACTATGCTGTAGACATTTACTATTCTGCTGTGAAGGGTGAAAAGTTTATTTGTCCCATCGGTGCAGGTACCTATATGGATATGATGTATATGCCTGACGCGTTGAATGCTTGTGTGCAACTGATGGAGGCTAATCCCGATCGTCTCATCCACCGCAATAGTTTCAACATTGCAGCGATGAGTTTTGAACCTAACGAAATCTTAGCGGCTATTCAAAAGCAAGTGTCAGGCTTCGAAATGGAGTATCAAGTGGACGCGCTCAAGCAATCTATTGCTAATTCTTGGCCTAACAGTTTGGATGACTCTGCTGCTCGTGCAGAATGGGATTGGAAACCTCAATTCGATTTGGACACGATGACGACTGATATGCTCAAAAATCTCCGCGCAAAATTGGGTTGATCCCAATAGGATTTGATTTCTCAAAGGAGGTGGTGCAAAAACAAGATTTGCACCACCTCCTTCTTTATTCCTGCGTTTAATAGATGCTTCTTGTGCGGGAGGAAATACGCTGTATCGGTGTTGTAGTGGGACTAATCCTCTGTTTGCGACTGAGGGGCTGTGGAAGCAGTACAGACGTCTTGATGTGTAGGAAAAATGGCTTTGATGTTGCGCGTCAATCCTTCGTATTTGGCGCGTTTCACGGCAGAACCTTTGAAGAGGGTGCGATATTGTTCGAGGGTGAGATGGCGCCAGTCTTCCCAAGTCATAGCAAGGAGCGCAGGAGAGGGTTGAAAAGCCTCGATGTTGGTGGGACGCGCTAGGCGATTCCACGGACAGACATCGCCGCAACGGTCGCAGCCGTAGAACATTTCTCCCATCTTTTCTCCTGTGCCTTCGGGGAGTTCTTCTCCGCGGTATTCGATGGTGAGGTAAGAAAGGCATTTGCGTGCATCCAATCCTCGTTCGCTGAGGCATTGCGCAGGGCAGGCTCTCAAACACTTTGTGCAGGTGCCGCAACGATTCTCCACAGGACTGTCGAAGGCATCGGCAGGGAGCGTGAGAAAGAGTTCTCCAAGAAAGAAATAGCTCCCAGCTCCGGGGATAATCAACTGAGAATTTTTCCCAATCCAACCGAGTCCCGATTTCCATGCCCAGTAGCGTTCGTCGACGGGGGCGGTGTCGGTGAACACGCGTGAACCTTCTAACTGTTCGGCTGCTGCGGTGTGGCCGTTGTCGATGAGGTGTTGGCGGATGTTTCCTAAAAGTTGAAACAATCGGGCTTTCATCTCGTCGTGATAGTCTTTGCCGCGGGCGTAGCGCGCTAGGGGAATGTAGCGTTCTTTTTGCTTTCCTCTGCGCAGATTTGTTGTGGATGCAGGGGAAATGGACGAGCGGTTTGTGTTTTCTGCATCAAAAGTGTTGGGGGAGGTGGTTGATGTTGTGTTTTCAGCTGTCTTGTCTTCTGTTGGGTGGTACTCTGGTGCGCTTTCTTCGGGAACAAACGTATAGTAATTGAGTGCAACAGAAACAATGCACTGCACTCCTTCGACCAGAAGACGAGGGTCACGACGTTTGTCTTCATTGCGCTCGAGATAGCTCATTTCTCCGTGCATACCTTCATCGAGCCACTGCTGACGCCGTGCCACGTGTTCTGCGTCCATGGGGAGCGCAGGGGAGATGCCGCAAGCAAAAAAGCCGAGGCGTTGTGCTTCGGCTTTGATGTATTTGGAGGAAAGAATCATGTGTTGTGTCTGTGTTGAGAGAATTGTGGAGTGAACCACGAAAGTAGGAAGAGAAGATACGGGATGTGGTGTGGGTTAAGGAAAAACCTTGAATTCGTAACCTTGTTTGAGCAACCACTCAATGGCGCGAGGGAGCGCGTATTGGAGTTTCTCGTAACTCTTGATGCTGTCGTGGAAGGTGATGATGCTTCCATTGCGTGCATAGTGGCGCACATTGGCTAAAACATCCTTTCCTGTGAGGTGAGTGGAATAGTCACGGGTCACCAAGTCCCACATTACCACGCGATATCTTCTGGAGATGGCATTGTATTGTCGCCATTTCATCCATCCATGCGGTGGACGAAAGAGGTCTGTGTGGAGATATTCATTGGCACGCTCCACGTTGCGCACATAACTGCTGATGCCGTGGAGATGTCCTGAGATGTGGTTGAAGGTGTGGTTCCCCAGTCGGTGGCCGCGACGGCGCACTTCCTCAAATATGTCGGGATATTTGCGAATGTTGTCGCCCACCATAAAGAATGTGGCTTTGATGTTGTATTTTTCCAATACATCGAGCACCCAAGGTGTCACCTCTGGTATCGGTCCGTCATCGAAGGTGAGATAGACCGAATGCTCATTGGGATCCATGCGCCAAAGTGCGTTTGGATAGAGCCAACGGAGGAAAAAAGCGGGTTGTTCGATGATCATAGTGTACACTCAAAAGAGAGGGGCAGCAACTGCTGTCACGATGGTAGAAATCTGCCCCAGACACATAAGGTCTGGGGCTAATTTCTTAATTATTTATTCAGCTTCGTCAGGCATTGCAGGCATAGCACTTTGCTGTTGCTGCATTTGCATTTGGCGTTCGCGTTCCATCATACGCTGGATGATCACTTGTCCAGCTGGAGTGCGCTCGAGGTTGCGCAAGAAGTTGTCGTAAACCTTTGCTTCTGGAGCGTTGATTTCTCTGAGACCGTCTAGCGCAATTTGCAGTACTTGCATCTTTTGCATCAAGGTGTTGCCGTAAGAAGCAAGGCGACTCTCGGATAGTGTACTAGCCCAGTTGATGTATTGCGTTGTGTTTTTGGCAACTGCCACGAGAAGGCGACGTGCGTCAGCGGTGCGTCCTAATTGACGATAAACATCGGGCATCAAGAACTTGTTGCCATTGGGGCTAAATCCAAGTGAGAAGAAATCGTAAGGCACTTGTCGCTCTGGGAAGGCTTGTTCGCACTTGTTGAGCACGAGGAGTGCGTCGTTTTTGCGACCTTCTTTGAGTAGTTGCGCTGCGAGTTGCACCATTCTCATGCGATGGGTGAGGCACATGCGCATAATCGTTTGATCGATGTAGACTTTAGGATCAGCGACATTGCCGAAGCGGAACTTCTTCATGAAGTTGTCGAACATACGCTGTGTGTCTACTTTCTCATTTTGTGAAGCAAATGGAGTGATGCGCGCTGCAAGTCCTTCGAGCATCAAGAATTTCTCGAGACTGGCTTGAGAATCGCTGCCGAGAGTCGTGCTCATGTAGAGCGGACGCGTCCAATTGTGGTGAGCGAGCATCTCATACATCATCATATCGTTCTTGAAGAGTTTGCTCTTTCCTTTGAGGGATATCACCATCTTGTCGGGGATGCTGTCTTTTCCGTTAGGCAATTTCATTCCGCTACGCAAAATGGCGGCTTTGTCTACGGTCATCACGAGTGAGTCGGTAGGAATGAAGCCAAAGTCTTTGTTGCGCACGAAGTTGTCAATCACATAAGAGAGTTCAAATGGGTCGACTTTTTTGCCTTCTGCAGCGAATTGTTGCTTGAGTTCTTCCAACTTGTCGTTCATCGGCACAATGCGAATGAGATCGTGTCCACCCACATTGTCCACATATTCCCAACGATTCCAAGTGATGGGGAGTGCAGGACTCTTCCAAGCTGGACGACGCATTTGGTCGATATACCAGTCTGTGGAGAGGTAAGACAAGTTGCAGACACGCGCATCGGTGCGGTTGCCTTCTACATCTTGGTTGTACCAAAGAGGGAAGGTGTCGTTGTCGCCATTGGTGAAGATAACAGGATTTCCCTTTTCGTCAAGCGAGTTGAGATAGTTCAAACCAAAGTCGCGAGCGGCAGTGCGTCCTGAGCGGTCGTGGTCGTCCCATGTTTGGCTCACCATTTGCAGCGGAATAGCCACTGCAATGACAGAAGCAATGCCGGCAGCTGCGAGATGAGGCACTTTCACCCGGCGAAGACCTTCAACGATGGCTGCCACACCCAAACCAATCCAAATGGCGAACGCATAGAACGAACCAGCATAAGCATAGTCGCGTTCGCGAGGTTCGCTAGGTGTTTGGTTCAAATAGAGCACGATGGCAAGACCTGTCATGAAGAAGAGGAAGAAGACTACCCAAAATTGTTGGATACCTTTCTTTCCGCGATAAGCTTGCCAGAAAAGACCGGCTAAACCGAGGAGCAGGGGTAAGCAATAGAACACATTGTGTCCTTTGTTTGCTTTCAAATCATCGGGAAGGAGTGATTGATCTCCGTAGAGTGCATTGTCGATGAAGGGAATACCCGTAATCCATTGTCCGTGTTCCAGTTCTCCATAACTTTGAACGTCATTTTGACGACCAGCGAAGTTCCACATAAAGTAGCGCCAGTACATAAAGTTGATTTGATAGGAGAGGAAGAAGCGGAGGTTGTCCATTTGCGTAGGCATTTCTCCTGCGAAACTATAAGGTTGTCCCTCATATTCACCAGAAACATCCACCGACTTTGTTTCCACACCACCGAGCCATTCGTTGTAGAGGCTAGCGTGTTTGCGCGAGTGCATTCGGGGGAAGAGCATCTTTTGCGCACTGGGGAACACAGGTTGTCCCATCACCTCTACCACGTCGTAGCGGTCAGGTTCGTTGGCATCTTTTTTCTCGTGACGTTGCACAGTCTCTTCTTTGGTATATCCCACAGCTTGCGAAGTGTAGGCTTCACCGTAGAGGAGAGGTTTTGTGCCGTATTGTTCACGGTTGAGATAAGTGCCGAGAGAGAAGATGTCTTCAGGAGAGTTTTGATCCATTGGAGGGTTCGCCACGGAGCGGATGACAATCACCGCATAAGTGGAGTAGCCAATCATCAGCATCAGCATGCACAACAGCGAAGTGTTGAGCGCGCGTTTACGCACCACGTATTCTCCGTTGCGTTTCCAATAAAGGAGTGCGCCAAGTAGTGCCAGAACGATAGCACCAATGAAGAGAGGACCTGCGATACCCTTACCATAGAAAGGAATACCCAGCATTGCGACGCTCGCAAGGTAAAGTCCGATGGCAAGTTCACGACGTTGTTGTGTGGTGCTCCAAATCGCAGCACCCACCACGCCAATCAAGGCTAGGATGTAAATCACCAAACCTGTGTTGAAAGGTAAACCGACTGTGTTCACAAAGAACAACTCAAACCAGCCGCCCACTTTCACGATGCCTGGTACGACACCATAGAGCACAGCCGCCACAAGCACAATGCTCAAACCGAGTGCAAGGAGCGAACCTTTGAGATTTGCGTTGGGATACTTCTTGTAGTAGTACACCAACACGATAGCAGGTAAGCAAAGGAGGTTGAGTAGGTGGACACCGATGGAAAGACCTGTGAGATAGAAGATGAGGACGAGCCAGCGGTCAGAATGAGGAGCGTCTGCATTGTCTTCCCATTTGAGAATCAGCCAAAACACCAACGCGGTGAACATAGAAGAGTAGGCATAAACCTCACCTTCTACGGCAGAGAACCAAAAAGTGTCGCTCCAAGTGTAAGCCAAAGCACCAGCCACACCACAAGCTATGATGGTGATGGTCTGCGCCACGCTGTTTACCACACCATCGGTGCAAATGAGTTTGCGCGCCAAGTGCGTAATGCTCCAGAATAGGAACAAGATACAGAACGCGGAGAGTGTGGCACTCATCACGTTGATCCAATAAGCCACCTGTTCCGGACTTGAAGCAAAGAGAGAGAAGAACTTGCCCGTGAGCATAAAGAAAGGTGCACCAGGGGGGTGACCCACTTCTAGGCGATAGGCAGTAGTGATAAACTCAGGACAGTCCCAGAACGAAGCCGTGGGTTCTACTGTCGAGATGTAGGTAAAGGCTGCGATGAGAAATACGAGCCAACCTGCGATGTTGTTGATGAGTTTGAACTGTTTCATTGTGGCACGGATGTGTTGGTTACACCTGTTGCGAATAGAGATTACAGTGATAAAAAAGTAGGAATGCGTTCTTTGTGTCCCATTTTCAGAACGAGCACTCATTGGTTCGTCATATTCAACAGGCAGAACTATCTACTATCGTGCAAAAATACAAAGTTTTTTTCGTTTTCCTCCCACAATGGTTCTAAATATCGTTGTTTCATCGTCTATTCCTTACATTTTGTGGGAAAATCTCTTTCAAAACAAGCAAGACTGCGCCAAATTCTGTTTTGACGCAGTCTTGAGAAGACGAAATAGAGGAGGAAGGTTAAAGAAGCAGCTCTTGACGTTTGAGCCTCTTTTCCTCCAATTTTGTTGATTAGAAACGATAGTGCATACCCACCGTCAGACGACCAGTAGAAGCACGGCTGATGATTCCAGTCAATTCTGTGGTGAGGAAAATGTTGTTGGTGAGTTCCAATTGCGCACCACCACCAAAGTTAGCACCAATGTAGCCAGGAGCATTTCCCAAACCAGCTTCTACTCCGACGATTGGGTAGAGTGTGATTTGTTTATTCATGGGGAAGAGGTAGTGACCATTCACACCAAAAATAATATAGGGGAAATCAGCAAGTGTAGTGGACACATGTCCTTCAAGACGGATAGGCTCGTCGAGGTTATATTGAGCTTGAACACCGAGTGCAATGCCATATCCAGCTGAGATATGCGCACCAAAAGTAGCTGCTTGGTTAGGATCAAAGGTTGGTTTCTCCTTTGCAGAAGCAGGCAAAAGTGCAACCATAGCTGCGAGAGCCAAGAAAATACATTTTTTCATACGAAAATAGAGTAATTAGAGTGTGATAAATCGAATTTAGTGAACAATCAAGATGAATGATATATCGAATTTGGTGATGAACCCAACTGATAGAACTATCTGATTTCTTGAAAAATTGGTCAGATAAAAATCAGTCAGATAGATAAATCTCGATTAGTGGTGCACTCCACCGAGGGAGTTGCTCACGATGATGGCCAACACCAACGCGGTAATCGCCACGTAGAGCCAATCTCGTTCCACGATGAAGTCAAACAAAGACAGCACCACGCGCGCCACGGGAGTGAGGATGAGCACAATAACGCCCACTTGTATGCAACTGGCTGCGTCACCGTGGAGAATGCCTTGCCACAAACCATTGAAAGTCGTGATGTTAGACTGCGCTGCAGCGGAAGCAAAGTCAAAATGGCGATAGTTGGGCACCGTGTCCAGTCCGTGTTGCAGCAAGTAATAGATGCCCCCAATACTCGCCAAAAGACAAGCCAGAATCACGCCCCAACGCAGGGTGTTGCCGATGAGTTGTTGGATATCCATATCGTTTGTTCTTTGAAAAGGTGTGGAGAAGTCTTGTTTTCGTAGCGTCTACCGTTGCAACGAAGCACGAGTAGACCATAATAATGCAATTTTCAGAGCATCCTTAGCGCAATCCTCCTGAAAAACCCATATAAATCATATTGATGGCTACCGCCAGTATAGCGTAGAAGAAGATTTTGCGGAGCAAACTCACGTTCATTTTCTTCAATAAGCGCGCACCAGTGAGCGCACCTGTCAACACGCCAATCATCACTGGGAAAGCAATGCCAGGCACAATGTTGCCTCGCTGAATGTAGACCACGGCTGAAGCACAAGCCGTCACACCAATCATAAAGTTTGAGGTTGTGGTGCTCACCTTGAACGGTACTTTCATACAACCATCCATCGCAATCACCTTCAGCGCACCCGAACCAATGCCGAGGATGCCCGACAAAAAGCCTGCTAGCGCCATCACCGAGAACCCACCGGCCACGTTGGTGAGTTGGTAAGCCTGTTTTGTGCCATCGGGCAAAGGATAATCGCCATAGAGTTTGAGTTTGCGCGCCATCTCGCTGCCTTGCACGTTGGAGTGGTCAGCGTGTTTGCGTCGTTGCGCCAGTGCAGTTGTGGTGAGCGCCAAACCAAAGATGACCGCCAGCACGCTGTTGTTGAAATATACAGCCACTGCTGCGCCAATCACCGCCCCAATCGTTGTGGCAATTTCGAGCAGCATTCCCAAACGGATGTTAGTGATGCCTTCTTTCACGTAAGCCGACCCCGAACCGCTAGAAGTGGCGATGGATGCCACCAAAGCCGCCCCAACTGCGTAGTGGAAATCGATGCCAAAACACAGTGTCAGTAGGGGAATGACCACCACACCTCCCCCCAGTCCGGTGAGCGAACCCAAAAGACCAGCAGCAAAAGCTCCGAAGAGGAGAATGAGCGTGAATGCAAGAACCGTCATAATAGTGTAGAGTTTTTACCCAAATAGGTCATTCGATGCTGAACCATAACAGTCTAATGACCGATTGGGGTTCAAAATTTGCGGACAGCACCGCAAGTTGGTTGCAAAATTACGACTTTGACAGAAATCCGTTGTCTTTTGCACGTTAAAAAAGGCTGTGTGCTACCTTAGGACAAATTGAATGTATAATGGAATTGGTCGGAAATCTGTCTTCGTGTTTTTGTTTTGCTTGTTTTTCCGTTTTATGTGTAAACTATAGTTGCTTGTTTGGCGAGTTTCGTCTAGTTTAGGTTAGGGGAATGTTAAAGTTGAGTGCTTTTTTGTAGAATACTGGATGTTTGTTTGGAAGGGAGGATTAAACTCTATATATTTGCAAATGTTTAGTTTCTCAATGTTGCAACGTGTAATAAGGATTATTCGATGCAACTACATTAAGCCGGTAATGAGGTTCTCGGTTTAATTATGAGGTAATTGATATTTAATGATAAATGGCTATGTATGTTATATTTCTAATTTTTCTTCAAATAACAAGCTTATGAAACCTACTGTAAAAATGATTTTGTTGACGTTGTTGGGATTGATCCTGCCCTTTGGGGCTATCTGGGGACCTTTCCTTGTCAAAACTGAGAGTGAAGAAGAACGTCGTTTTCGTAGTCGACTACTTATTGCTGAAGTGGTGGTTTGGGTGTTAGGAGTGCTTCCGCTGGTGTTTTTCTGGTACTCTTTTATGCAACAACTCTCTTCATCTAACCCTGAAATTGGCGCACCCATTGGGGTGTTCGTTTATCCAGTGCTTCTTGTGCTGTTGGCGTGCGTTCTACTCATTAGTAGTAGCCTACGTAGCCACTAATAGTGGCTGTTTTCGTGATAATGCTTTAAGAGTATGATTTCTCGGTGTTTTGCTTGAACAACTGTTGAAAATATGGCTTGTATGGCCTTGAATCAAGAATGGTGCGCACACATAGAGAATACTATACTTCTTCACGCACAATGATTAATACGAAAGGCGCGACATACCCTCCGTATGTCGCGCCTTTTGTATTATACCTAATCGATCATTGGAGCGTTATAGTGACCCTGGTTATTGATAAAACAACTTCCTGACATCTTTCATTTCCTTGTTGGCATCTTGTTGCTTGTTTGTTCTCGATGTAGCCCGCTACGCTTTCGAACTCACAACCAACCATCTGCTCAACAATCAAATAAAATCTGTTCAGGATCTATTGACCTATTTGGGTTAAAAAAAAGCCCCTTGCGGTGAAGCAAGAGGCTTTTTTGTAGATTGAGCCACGCAAAATGCGGTATATGTAGCACTATTACGGGCTAATGACCGATTGCGGATTATCCGATGGTGAGGAGAGTAGTGCCTTCGAGCACACTGTCGCCAGCAGCCACACAGATGCCTGTCACTG
>CAJPLH010000001.1 GCA_905371275.1 Prevotellaceae bacterium | reverse complement strand
TAGCTTAGTCAAAATGGATGATGACTTTGCCTGATGAGCCGCGTTGTGCCACTTGGTGCAAGGCTTCATTAGTTTGCGCAAAAGGGAAGATGTGTTCTACTGAAGGATGGATATCAAGTTTTTCCACCAATGTCGCAATCTCCGCTAGTTGTTTACCATTGCTTTCCACAAAGAGAAAGTCATAGGTTGCTCCCACTTTGCTCGCTTGCTTGGTGGTCTTCCATGATGCCAGCCCAAAGAGCCATTGTTTCCACAAAGGAAGTCCAAAGCGTTGTGCGAAAGAACGATTGGGAAGTCCGCGGAGTGACACCATTTTTCCTCCATGTTTGAGGAGATTCATTTGGCGCTCCAATTCTTTACCTCCCAAACTGTCGAGCACAAAGTCGACCTTGGGCAAATGTTCGAGGTAGTCTTCTGTGCGATAGTCCAGATATTTGTCTGCACCTAAGGCCGTCACGCGCTCTTTGCTCTGAGCATTGCCATTAGTGTAGACCACAAGTCCGCGTGCCTTTGCGAGAGGAATGGCCATTGCTCCCAAACCACCTGAACCTCCTGAAATGAAAATACTCTGTCCCGATTGAGGTTGCATCAGTTCGAGGGCTTGAAATGCGGTGAGAGCTGTGAGGGAAATGGCTGCTGCTTCGACAAAGTTGAGATTTTGTGGCATCATTGCCACCGCATCTTCAGACACTGCAACATATTCTGCAAAAGCACCGATTTGCTTTGTGGGAAGACGAGTGAAAACTTTCTGACCCACAATGAAGTTTTTGACGGAGTCCCCCACTTCAACTACGACTCCCGAACATTCGTTGCCCATGGTGAGCGGTAGAGTGTAGGGAGTTACGAGTTGTACTTCACCTCGTGTGATGAGGTTGTCAAGTGGATTGACACCGGCTGCTTTGACTTCTATGAGAATCTCATGAGGGTGCAGTGTGGGACGGGGGATATCTACAGACTGTACTGAGATGTCTTTGGCGTTATATTGTGATATTTGAAAAGCTTGCATAATGAGTATGTATAAAGTAGTGGGAAAATGGCTTATGCTTGTTGGAGAAAGTCGATGGCTTCTTGTGCCATTTCTTCAACGCTGGTATGGATTGAATCTTCGGAATAGCCTATGCCGCGGTAATCAACCCAAATTGGTCGTTAGGCCGTTATAGTGCAGTTCGTTATGGAGTATATAACTTCCTGTCATCTTTCATTCTCTTGTTGGCATCTTGTATTTTGTTCGTTCTCACCGTAGCCCGCTAGGCCCAAGGCAAACGAAAAATAAACAGCTCAACAATCCAATAAAATCTGTTCAGAATCTAATGACAGAGTTGGGATAAAGTGTTCTTGAATCGCTGAGAAGACTTGTTGCAAGATACGCGCCAAACTATAATTTATTGTGAGAAAATGACTTAGAATAAGATTTGTCAGTCCAATAATCTCAAATCGATTATTAGATCCTGACCAGATTTGGGTTGAAATTGGGCAAGGGAGAACTACGATGATTGGGGAAAGTTTGTAGGAGAAGTTCGCCAATAGAAAAGAGGGTACACCAAAACAAATGTTTTGATGCACCCTCTTGAGGGTATTGTAGATTGTGTCTACAAAAATGTTGCTTAGTCGAGCTGAGCGAGCTTGTTGTTAGAACCAAGAACTTCAACGATCTTGTGTTCATAAAGCTTTTGCATGTTGTCGCGAGCTGGACCGAGATACTTACGTGGGTCGAATTCAGCGGGCTTTTCAGCGAACACCTTGCGAACAGCAGCGGTCATAGCAAGACGAGAGTCAGAGTCGATGTTGATCTTGCAAACTGCAGATTTAGAAGCTAGACGGAGTTGTTCTTCAGGAATACCTACTGCGTCGGGCAACTTACCGCCGAATTTGTTGATAGTGTCAACTTCGTCTTGGGGAACTGAAGAAGAACCGTGGAGCACGATGGGGAATCCTGGGAGTTTCTCTTCGATTTGCTTGAGGACGTCGAAAGCAAGGGGAGGAGGAACGAGACGACCAGTCTTAGGATCGCGAGTGCATTGTTCAGGAGTGAACTTGTAAGCACCGTGGCTAGTACCGATAGAGATAGCAAGTGAATCGCAACCAGTGCGTTGTGCGAATTCGATTACTTCTTCAGGCTTAGTGTAGTGAGAAACAGCGTGAGAAACTTCGTCTTCAACACCAGCAAGAACACCGAGTTCTGCTTCTACTGTTACATCGAATTGGTGAGCGTAGTCAACAACCTTCTTAGAAAGAGCGATGTTTTCTTCGAAAGGAAGGTGAGAAGCGTCGATCATCACCGAGCTAAAGCCCATATCGATGCAGCTCTTGCAAGTTTCGAAGCTATCACCGTGGTCGAGGTGAAGTACGATTTCAGGATGTGCGCAACCAAGTTCCTTAGCGTAAGCTACGGCACCTTCAGCCATGTAGCGGAGAAGAGTTTGGTTAGCGTATTCACGAGCACCCTTAGAAACTTGGAGGATCACGGGGCTCTTTTGTGTAGCAGCAGCCTTAATGATAGCTTGGAGCTGCTCCATGTTGTTGAAGTTGAAAGCGGGGATAGCGTAGCCACCCTTTACGGCACGAGCGAACATATCGCGAGTGTTCACGAGGCCGAGGTCTTTGTAATTAATCATAACTGTATGAGTTAAAATAGTGATTATCAAATTTTAGAAGCCACCCAATCTTGTAAACATGGGAACTTGATGGGCTTTACTGCCACAAAGTTACGACTATCCTTTGTTTAAGCAAAATTTTAGTGGCTTTTTTTATCCCAAATCGGTTATTAGATCCTGAACGTATTTCATTAGATTGTTGAGCAGATGGTTGATTGTGAGTTCGAAAGCGTAGCGGCTTACGTCGAGAACGAACGAGCAACAAGATGCCAACAAGAAAATGAAAGATGGCAGGAAGTTATATTCTCTATAAGAAATTGCACCATAACGGTCTTATTACCGATTTGGGGTTATTGACAAGTATGTTTCTATGTCCCTAACTGTGGGGCGAACTCTTTGTTTACCATTCTAAAAAGGAAGGATGACTCCTTCATCCCTAGGATTTGATTAGAGGATTATTCTTCGAAATCATCTCCATAGGAGAGTTCTGCCTCAGCCAAAAGAAGCAGTTCTTCCGCGGTGAATTCTCCCATTTTGTCTTTTTTCGCTTGGCGTAAAAGGTGCGATGCGATTTCTTCTAAATCAATATTGACATAGCCTTCCTCATCGGGTTCACCTTCAAGAATATCGCTGTCGGCTAGGTAGTCTTCAAGGACGTCGTGGAAATAGTAGAGTAGTTCTTCGTTGAATTTTTCTTTCATTTCTTGTGAAAGAAGACTTTGGGTGTGGGCAATGACTGCAGCGTCGTGTTCTGCATCTGCCAATAATTCGTTGTCGAGGACAGCCATAGGATTGTTGTTGTGAGTGATAATGAGGAAAACTGGGGTCTTATAAGTGCTTCGCCGAATAAAGCAAATCGCTATGGATGAAGAGAGGTATCTTCAAACATAGCGATTGAATAATATGAGGATTAGAGGTTGTTGTTGATTTTTTCAACAATCTGAGCCTTGGGCACAGCACCAACAAACTTGTCCACGATTTCTCCATTCTTGAAGAAAAGCACGGTGGGAACAGAACGGATGCCGAATTCGATGGCGAGATCGTCGCTTTCATCAACGTCAATTTTCACAACGTTTGCCTTGCCTTCAAATTCTGCACCTACTTCGTCGAGGATGGGAGCAAGAGCCTTGCAAGGACCACACCATGTAGCAGAGAAATCAGCTACGAGAAGAGTGTCTTGAGCCTTAAGTTCATTGAACTTCTGAGAGTTTACTACGTTTGCCATAATAGATATAGTTTAGTATAGTGAATAATGTACGACGTCTTGGATGATAACAGAAGACATCGAAAGGATTATCTTTAAAAGATGCTTGACTTGTCCTTCTCCAGAAGGCTATTTTTCTTGAGACATCCCTTGCCAAGTAAGTCGAGCGTCTGAACGCTTTTCTTGAAGAACAAAAGATGCTAGCCATGCTACGCAAACACTCACCACCATACCAATAGCTCCATAGAGTAAGAAAGAGGTGTCGGTGAAGTTTTTGGTGAGGAACACAGAAACGATGCCTGCGATGAAACCTATGGTGGCCGCTTTAGCACCAATTCTGGGGAAGAAAATTCCCATTAGGAACAAACCGCCTAGTCCAGAAGAGAGCAAGCCAAGGATTTCTTGGAAGAAGTCGAGTAGGGAAAGGATATCCCATGTAGCCATTAGCAGTGCAATAAACATGCCAAAAACGCCAGATATAAGACTTGAGTAGCGAGCTGTCAGCAATATATTGCGATCTGAAGCTTTTTTGTTGAATCGCTGATAGAAGTCTACGGTAAATGCTGTGGCCACAGAATTGATGTTGCTAGATATGGTGCTCATGGTAGCTGCGAAAATGGCCGCAATGAGTAGTCCTGCAAGTCCGGCTGGGAGTTGACTCATCATAAAGAAGGGGAATATGATGTCATTCTTCGCCATAGTGTAGTCAATATCAGCTGGGTGCGTTTTGAAGAAGGTGTATAGACCTGCTCCAATGGCAAAAAAAGCAACGCTGACAAATACACTCATTACTCCGTTTAGAAGAATGGAATGTTTGGCCGATTTTTCGTCTTTTGTGGTGAGATAGCGCTGAATTACGGTTTGGTCTGAAGTGTAAGAAATCAAGTTGTTGGCCATACCCCCAATGATTACCACCCAGAATGTGGCACTTCGATAGTCGAAAGACCAATCAAAGAGTTGAAACTTTCCATTTTCGGAGGCTATATGGAGAAAACCGCTTGCACCGCCCTCTGTGGAGAACACCAAATAAGCAATGGCTAAAAACGCTCCTCCTACGAGGATTATGCCTTGTACGACATCTCCCCAAACCACTGCTTCAACACCACCCATAGTGCAGTAAACAATTGTAATGAGCGCCATGAGTACTATACATATATATATGTCGATGCCCGTTACTGCGGTTAGAGCTAGCGAGGGAAGGTATAAAACAAGTGCCATTCGCGCCACCATAAAAATGATGAACAAGGCAGAGGCCATCAAACGAAGAGGCGCGTTGAATCGATGTTCTAAGTATTCGTAGGCAGAGGTGACATTTAATCTGCGGAAGAAGGGCAGATAGTAGCGAATGACGGGGAAAGATACGAGCAAAATGGTGACCAGCATTGGATAGTAAGTCCAATTAGTGGCAAAGGCTTTTGCGGGATACGCCATGTAGGTGATGGCAGAAAGCATTGTGGCATAGATGCTGATGCCTGCCGCCCACCAAGGTATGCGTCCACCACCCTTGAAAAAGTCTTCGGCACCACTTTCGCGTTTCATAAAGTAATAGCCAAGGGCTATCATCATCAAGAGATAGGCAATGAGGACAGTCCAATTCAACCACCCAAAATTGGTGTGGGTTTCCATTTTGACCATTGTGACCTCCTTAGCTCTAACTCCTGGTTTTGATTCTCCATTGACCATCATCCACTGATTACCCATTGGAATAACTGACATTCCAGCACGCGCAAGAAGAGGTGAACTTGTTTCGGTGACCCAAGTATTCGTGATGGTGTTGTAAATGAGAAGAGAGGTGCGGAATTTGTACCAGTCAGAAGCGTGTGTCAAATAGTCTTTGCCATATTTTCCTTGTATGGCTGCTTCAAAGATATCTTTGTTTACTCCGCCAAAACAAACAACAAACATACTACCGCTAGACACACTTGCTGCGCCTACAAGGGCAATTGGTTTTCCATCTGCCACGATAGGATCTGTCTTATGCCAAGCACCTGCCTTTATGTCATAGACAAGACCTTCGGGAGCAACTTTGTTAGTGGTGTTGGAGTAGCCACCCAATACTAAGAATAAGGAACTATTTGCACCATTTTGCACTACAGCTGTGGATTGTATGCGCGCGTTGTCGGGCATCAAAGGAAGTTCCTCCCATTGTTTCCCACCTTTTTTAAGAGCAAATGCTCTTTGTGAGGCCACACCATTGCTTTGTCCTCCGGCGATGTAAATCGTTCCGTCGGGTGCAACAGCTCCTGCAAAGTTGTCTAGGGGAAGAGGAAGAGAGGGGAGGGAAGTGATGCTTACACCAGCGCTGTCTTTTTGTTTGATGTTGAGCAAGAAGACAGAGTTACTACTTTGTTTTCCATCATTACCTCCCAAACATACAATGCCTTCTGGAGTTGTAACACTCACCCCATAAGCCAAAGGTTGAGGGAGTGTGCCTATTTTTGTCCACTTTTGAGCTCGAAGGGTGTAGACATCTTTATAGAACACTTTTGTTCCTCCGTCAGCCGCAGGTTTGTTGGGAAAGTTGCAGCCACCAGCAACGACAGCTTGTCCTAAAATTTGCCCACTAAATGCACCTGACACACCTTGGTTTGTAGATACTTCTAAAGCAGGAAGGGATTGAAGGTTTACTTTGTTAAATCGATTGTCATTGCCTTCTGCTGCAAGGGTCAAGGTGCACAACGAGCAGAATAAAAGGCTCCACAACCAAAGTATTTTGAATTTCATGGTGGAAAAGTAATGAATTGTTTTGCTGCAAATATACATATTATTGTGCGATTGACCAAACGAAGCACCCAAGGTCGGCAGAAAGAGTTACCTTTTATGTTTGGAAGAGGAGTCTTTTAGCTTCGTTGCTAAGGGGGAACGTATATGTATAAACGCAAATTTTTACAGAAGTCGAGTTGGTGTGGGTGACAATCTATGATGTTTGCTGCTGTTTTTGCAGTATTTTCTTGAGTAACTTACCACACCATAAAGTAAATTTTATGTATCTTTGCAGCACACACATAATACAACGATTCACTATGACGCGCCAAGAATTGATTGACAACATTCGTCGTAAGCAGAGTTTCCTCTGCGTTGGTCTTGATACCGATTTGAAAAAAATCCCACAACATCTTTTGCAAGAAGAAGATCCCATCTTTGCATTCAACAAAGCCATCATTGATGCAACTGCTCCTTTTTGTGTGGCTTACAAACCCAACTTGGCATTCTACGAATGCTTTGGTTTGCAAGGTTGGCAGGCGTTTGAAAAGACTATTGGTTATATCAAAACTAATTATCCCGACCAATTCATCATTGCAGATGCCAAGCGTGGTGACATCGGCAACACCTCTGCGATGTATGCGCGTTGTTTCTTCGAAGAAACGGGAGTGGACTCTCTCACTGTGGCACCCTACATGGGAGAAGATTCGGTGACTCCTTTCTTACAATACGAAGGAAAATGGGTTATCTTGTTGGCTTTGACTTCAAATAAAGGTAGTCACGATTTTCAATTAACGACCGACACGCAAGGGGAACGTCTTTTTGAGAAAGTGCTTCGCACCAGCCAACAATGGGGCACCGAAGAGCAAATGATGTATGTGGTGGGTGCCACTCAAGGAAAGTTGTTTGAAGATATTCGTCGTATTGTTCCCAATCATTTTTTGCTTGTTCCTGGCGTAGGTGCCCAAGGTGGTTCTCTCGAAGAAGTTTGCCGCTATGGAATGAACAAAGATTGTGGACTATTGGTCAACTCTAGTCGCGCTATTATTTACGCTGATGCAGGAGAAAACTTTGCACAATCTGCAGCTGCTGCCGCAAAAGAAGTGCAACAACAAATGGCAAGTATCTTAGCTGCTGCAAATATCTAGGGCATACAAGACAAGGAGGGCATCGTCAACTGTAAATGACGAAAGCCCTCCTTAACTCCAAATCGGTCATTGACTGTAAAAGTTGTAGGTAATTGAAAAGGTTGCTTACTGTAATCTTTCATTTTCTTGTTGCAGCTTGTTTCTCATTTGTTCTCGCCTTATTATCTCAAATTAAACGCTCCAAAAGAGCTTTTTCTGCGAGATAGGTATAACAATAAAGCGTGAGATTGAAAGAAAAATGTTTTTTTTGAGAGAAATAGTTGCTGTTCCTCAAAAAAAAGTATTACTTTTGTGGCATAAACATAAACGAACATTCTGAAAAGTGTAAGTTTGGTGTTGTATGTTCCATCATAATGTTGATGACCAATATCCTAAGAGATAGTTACTCTGTATTGGATGTCATACAAACCAAAAGATCGTTTCAGAATTTCGAAAATAAGTACGGACTCTAACAACAAATGTGGAATGCTATATATGAGATGATAATGGTTATCCCAGCCTTGTGTGAGGGTGTAAACTTTTCAAAAGTACGTCTTTAGCACAGACCTGAATAACTTTATTATTGAAAACACGTTTGATCTATTAGGTCATAGAATTCGCCCTAAGTTCAGCCGCAGGTTGTTCATAGGGCGATTCTTTGTACAATCTTTGGGATTTCCCAAAACTTATGAGTAGTATGGGACTGATGCTGAGTGAATTGCCAAAATTGAAAGTTGCGTTCTTTGTAAAGTATTGCCCGTTTCCTTCAGCACCTTTTTCTTGTTCGGAGTAATATGTTTACAGCAACAAAGAAGTTGCTTTCGTATAAGCTACATTCTTTGTTGCTGCAGTGAAGTGGTAGGGAGGAGCCCTAGGGTATAGGGCGCAAAGATAACTTTCGTAGTTGGGGTTAGATAATTCCCATCAAATGAAGAACAATAGGGGTCAAAATAGCAGTGAGCACACCATTAGCAATGAGACCAAGACTGGCGAAGGCGCCATATTTTGCACCATTTTCCATAGCACGAGATGTGCCAACGGCATGCGATGCCGTTCCCATACTGAGACCTTGAGCAATGGGGCTTTTGACGCGACCAATTTGTAACACGCGGAATCCTGACACTGCACCAAAGAGTCCTACTATGACGACGATGGCAGCAGTAAGCGACGGTATTCCTCCAGCAGTGCGACATACTTCCATCGCTATCGGAGTGGTTACGCTTTTAGGTGCAAGTGATATTACAACCTCTTTAGAAGCCCCAAAAAGTTGTGCAGTGATCACGGCTGAAATGATACCTACAATGCATCCCACTGTTTGTGAAAAAAGAATGGGAATGAGCTGTTTGCGGATTACCTTAAGTTGCTGATAAAGGGGAACTCCCAAAGCTACAATAGCCGGTTTCAACCAGAAGTCAATTTGTGAACCCGCTTGTTGGTAAGTGTCATATTGAATGCCCGTAATTTTAAGAAAAGCGATGAGAGCTGCAATCGTGATGAGAATTGGGTTGAGCAGCACCCAGCCTGTTTTGCGCTGAAGAATTTTTGCGCAAAAGAAAACGATGAATGTGAGAGCGATGAGTACGAACTGATTACTCAAGATTTCACGGAAGTTATCGACGAAACTTTGCATATTTGCGAACGATTTGGTGTGTCCAGCCAGTAGATAGCAAAACAAGAATGGTACTAACGAGAGTAGCAATGGCGATTGCCCAAAAGTCTTTGGCAATAGTATTGAAGTTGAGCATCAACGCTACGCCAGGCGGCACGAAGAAAAATCCTAAATTACTGAGGAGGAAGTCGGAGATTTGCTTGACCCATTCAAGTTTTATCCACCCCATTTCGAGAAATGCAGCGAGAAGGAGCATACCTACGATGCTACCAGGAAGGCTCACACCTGTGATTTTGACGAGTAATTCCCCTAAAGCCATACAACCAAAGAGGATGGTACATTGTTTGACCATATTGAACTAATTATTTGCTACTACAAAGTTACGAGAAAATGAGAGAGTAGTGGAAACTACAGCGAAAAATGGACATAAAAAATCCACTTGTGCTGATAAATTGCGAACTGTGGTGCAACTTATGCAGCATAAGTGGAAAAGAATAGAGTGTAAAAGCTTTCAATAGACTTGGTGTTCCCTCTTGTCGTCTATTACTTTCCTAATTCTTTTGGGGAATAAAGAGAACCGGTGTTTGGCTTAGCGTCTTTGATAATCTGCAAAGGTAAACGACACCTCGTTCTGTTCATCTGCAGGGTGCGTTTCTTCCTGAAGAAGCAACCATTCTTGAGCATTCCACGATGGGAAAAAGGTATCTGCTTGTGCTGGTGTGGAGTGCACGTGCGTCAAATATAGATAATCAGCTAATGGCAATGCTTTGGCATAGACAGATGCACCACCAATGATGAAAATCTCTTCTTCGTCTGTACAGTTGGCTATGGCTTTTTCTAGCGAAGGGAAGACTTCTGTGTTTGCCCATGCTTCCGTCACAGAACGCGAAAGTACGATGTTGCGACGATTGGGAAGCGCACCTTTAGGGAGAGATTCAAAAGTGTTACGCCCCATTATAATTGTATGACCAGAAGTGAGCGCCTTAAATCGCTGTAAATCGGCACGGAGATGAAAGAGAAGTTTATTCTCGTAGCCGATTGCACCGTTTTCAGCAATTGCACAGATGAGGGAGATAGACATTAGAGGGTAGAGATTAGACGTTAGACGTTAGAGATTAGACGTTAGACGTTAGAGATTGGACGTTAGACGTTAGAGATTAGACGTTAGAGATTAGGCGTCCGCCCTAAATCCTAGGGGCTTGTAAAGAACTAAAGAAGAATTGCGTTGCAATATGAGATTGGAGCGACCTTAAACCGAAACAGTAGCAGGAATGTGAGGATACGGATCGTAGTCTTCGAGTTTGAAATCCTCAAATTTGAAAGAGAATAAGTCTTTTACTTCGGGGTTGATGCACATCTTTGGTAGAGCACGTGGTGTACGTGTGAGTTGTAGTTGAGCTTGTTCCAAATGATTGAGGTAGAGATGCGTATCTCCCGTTGTGTGAATGAACTCGCCTGGTTGGAGGTTGCACACCTGAGCCACCATCATTGTGAGCAAAGCATAAGAAGCAATGTTGAAGGGAACGCCCAAGAAAGTGTCCGCACTGCGTTGATAGAGTTGCAAAGAGAGTTTTCCGTCAGCCACATAAAATTGGAACAGAAGATGGCAAGGGGGAAGAGCCATATTGTTGACCTCTGCTACATTCCACGCAGAAACAATCAAACGACGACTATCTGGGGTGTTGCGAATTTGATCGATTACTTGCTGTATCTGATCAATATGTCCCCCATTGTAGTCAGGCCACGAACGCCATTGATGCCCATAAACAGGCCCTAACTCTCCTGCTTCATCTGCCCATTCGTTCCAAATGCGAACACCATTGTCTTGGAGGTATTTCACGTTTGTGTCTCCTCTCAAAAACCAAAGAAGCTCGTAAATAATACTTTTAAGATGGAGTTTTTTAGTCGTGAGTAGAGGAAAACCTTGAGCAAGGTCGAAGCGCATTTGATGTCCAAACACAGATTTAGTGCCCGTACCCGTGCGATCGGACTTTACCACACCCTCATTGAGAATGCGGTGGAGTAAATCTTGGTATTGTTTCATAAGGACAACGTAGAAGTAAGAGGTGATACAGTTTTATTGAATGGTATGGCAGCTGCCGTTGCAATAGGCTTGTTGATGGCGGTGTCGTTGCGTTGTGACCAAAGTAAGGCAATCGAAGTGATTGAAATGAGCAAGCCAACAATGGTGGTCACCACTGCTGCGCGTTCTTGAGCGTTGCCCCAAAGAAAAAGTGTCGCAAAAAAACTCGCTAGAGGTAGTAGCCAAAAGAGTTGTAGTAAGATGTATTGAATAACATCTAAAAACGTGCTACCATTGCAATCGAAAAGAGTCACTCCACCAAATAAAAAGAATATCAGCGTGCCGATGGGGATAAGCACGTTGGGAAAGCTTATGGCTAGAAGCCATTTGGGATATTGATTCATCGTTCTATCTATGTCTCAGAGGATTGATTATAGACCTATTTTTTTTAGTGCATCGTAGTTGAGGACTGAAGAATCTCCGTAGGAGAGGAAGCGAAAATGGTGTTCTAACGCGTAATCGTAAATTTCTTTCCAACGTCCGTCCACAAACGCACTCACCAAAAGCAACAAAGTTGATTGAGGTTGATGGAAGTTAGTCACGATGGTGCGCACTATATGGTATTCGTAGCCTGGAGCAATTATAATTTGCGTAGCAGTATGAAGTGTTTGCAGATTATTCGCATCAAGATAAAGCAAAATCTCGCGAAGAGCCTCTTCTGAAGTCAGAGGAGTAGAGCAGGCTGTTGCATATTCATAAGGAAACCATTGAGGAACGTGCAAATCTTCGTCAGACGGAGTGCGTCCTTCTGTGCGGCATTGATGCAAACGCACACCGATATAATATAAACTTTCTAGCGTGCGCACACTGGTTGTTCCCACGGCAATACATTGTGCTTTGTGTGCCAACAAGCGTTCGATAGAAGTGCGAGGAACAGCAATCCACTCAGCGTGCATCGTGTGTCCAGAAATCTCTTCACTCTTGACGGGTTTGAAAGTTCCTGCACCGACGTGGAGCGTAATTTCATTGCGTTCGATGCCACGTTCATCCAATTGTTGCAACACCTCTTCTGTGAAGTGTAAACCCGCTGTGGGAGCAGCCACAGAACCTTTAATTCGCGAATAGACTGTTTGGTACGTTTTGAGGTCGCTCTCCTCTGTGTCACGATTCAAATAGGGAGGAATTGGGAGTTCACCAATACTTTCCAAAATCTCAGCCCACGAAATCGTTGTATTATTCCAAGAAAAGCGAATTTCAAATCCTGTTCCTTCTTCTCCCACACGTTCTGCACGGAGCACAATCGTGTGATTTTGCACCTGAACTTCGCGTTCTAGTGCACCTTCTTTCCACTTCTTGAGATTTCCCACTAAGCAAACCCAACTTACTTCTCCTTTGGATGAAAATGATTGTTGATAATCTAGGGGAGAAAAAGGTTCTAAGCAGAATATTTCGATGAGGGCTCCCGTACTTTTGTGGAAGTGTAAACGCGCTTGAATGACTTTCGTGTTGTTGAACACCATTAGCGCATCTTGAGGCAGATATTTCGGTAATGCGGAGAAAACCTCTTCGCGAATGCTACCATTGCAAGCGCGGAGCAATAGTTTTGATTGATCGCGTTGACTCAAAGGATATTTGGCTATGCGATCTTCTGGTAGATTATAAGCATAATCTTGTATTTTGATGTGCTGAGTGTCTGTCATAACTGAGCGTGAAATTGCTTACTTGGTCAATTGTTCTAGGTCGAGTTTTTCAACTTGTCCTGTCGTAGCTGATAAACGAACTTTTGTATTGAATTTCTTGTTGAATAATACTCCTCCAAGATGTTCAATTCTACCAAATTGAGCAATTGGAATGATAGCTTCGTACCAGACTTTTTGGTGCTCCACGATTCTAATGTCAGCACTGCTGGGAATGCGATAGCGCAGGTCTTCGACTTCCTTCTTTTTCTTGGGAGATTCTACCACTTCGGGTAAAGTGGCTCTGTCTGCAATTTGCAGTTGAATGGGAGTACCAGCCACTTCATCTGCTGGCACCACACCAAGATAACGTGAAAAGCGGAATAAATCTATGGTTTGTTGTGCTTGTTGAGGAGTAACGTCAAAGGTGAAAACGTGTTCTTCCATTGTTTTGGTACCCAAGAATAGAGAGAGAAGAGCCTTCTCGCGCTCATCTAGTTGAGCCATCATAGTCTTCAGTTGTTCTCCATCTTTGGGATTAAAGTCTGCTTGCCCCTTTGCCAGTAATCCGCGGTTTTCGCGAATGTCGTAAATCTCTTGTGCAGTAATTTCGGCTCGAGCTGTGGTGCTTCCAGCTCGAAGTATCTCTTGCGTTTTATAGTTGTTGCCCACCAACTTTTCTTTGCTGATTTTCTTCATAGAAGGAGTTTCAAGGATGGGTAGTGCATCGGCATTCGTGTTGATGCTGAGCAAACGTCCGTCTGGAGCTAATTCCACAAGAGGTGCAGAAGTTTTCGCATTGACTTTGATGGTGTAAGCTTGTGTGCGATCGGCCACGCCGTAGGGCATAACAGAGATGTTTTGAAGCGTCCAACTGTCGTAGGGTTGCAATTCCACATTGGCAGCATCAAGAAAGCGTTGAGCGTATGGTGCATATTCGCCTGGGGTGTAACTTTCGCGTTGAGCTCGCACCACGATGTGCAGCCGAGTTTGAGGTAGAAAATAGGTGATGCCTTCTTGTGTGATTCCTGGTTGATAAGGATGCACTTCAGTTTGAGCATTTGCTTTTGAGGAAAAACTCCAAACAAAAGAGAGCAAACAGATGAAAAATAAAGGATTATATTTGTTCATTCTAGTAGTGGTTAGAAGAGACTATAGAGGTGAAAGCTTGAGATAAACACGAGATAATGTCAGACGCAAGCATACAGTGTGGTTGTAATCGGAAAGCACATTCTTGTGCTGCTGCGTGGTGGAGATAGACACCCAATAGGGCAGCATCTTTTGCCGGATATCCTTGCGCCAGTAGTCCACCAATCAATCCTGCAAGTACATCACCACTGCCTGCTGTGGCCAATCCACTATTGCCCTTTGTGTCGAGTTGAAAAACCTCCCCCGTGCTTGTGCAGACGTGAGTTTGATGACTTTTCAGAACGATGTGAATTTGTAGTGAGGTCGCAATGTTTTGAGCTGAGTCTAGCAATGCTTCCTGAGTTTCATATGGCAAATCTAAGGCGCGACACAAACGTTTCATTTCACCTAAATGCGGTGTGAGAATGGTTTCAGCCGGCAAAAAAGAGAGCAACTGATAATCCTCAGATAACATATTGAGTGCGTCTGCATCGAGCACTAGAGGCATCAAGTTTCCCGTCTTTTCTCGGTCGAGTAATTGCTTCATTACATTGCGAAAAGCCCATTGTGTTTCGCCATCTGTGCCCAATCCAGGACCTATAACTATGGAGCTGTAATCATTTAGTTCTATGATACTTGCCCAGTGTTGGTGAGATTGTTGGTCGAATTGTAGAATTGCTTCGGGTAATCGTGTTTGAAAGATGATATTTGCTGTTTCTGGCACGTGCGCCGTAAGTTTTCCGATCCCAGCGCGTAAGGCTGCTTCTGCACAAAGCACTGCAGCTCCCATCATACCGTGGTGTCCCGCCACCAAAAGTAGGTGGCCGAAGATGCCTTTGTGGCTTTCGAGAGGACGAGGTCGGAGAAGTTCACTAGCTAACTTCTTGTCGATTTTAGGATAAGACGAGATTTGCATACTGCAAAGTTACGTTTTTTGTATGATATATGAGAGTGAGTCGGTGGATTTTGTGATTCTCCCCCTTAGAGTTTTTCTTTTTAGTCATTGAAATCATGAAACGGATTGTTTTCTCTGGTTGGCGTCCAAAATGTTTGGTGTCGTTGGTAAATGAGTTGCTCTATACATATATGGGGAGATAAAGCGCAAAACAGGCGTAAAAACTCAGAAAAGTGCGTTTTCTCCTGAAGAAGGTGTGCTGAATGATACCTCTGTATTGCAAATTGAGGGTATTTCGTGAGGGAGTTTTTTGTAATCAGGGAAGTGTACAGATAAGCTTGGGGATAAAATCTGTTGGAGGTATAGCACGTGCGTATGTGCGCGCGTTCCAACCGAGTTTTTGATTTTTTGCTGTCACAAGTGTCACACAAGTCCTGAAAAAGGGAAAGGAAAGTCGCAAAATGAAGCGTTGGAAAAGGTGTCTTTCGATGGAGTATGGGATAGAACGAGAAGACTTTAATCCAAATATTGTTATAACGAGTTGTTTATTAGGATGTTGTTGCAGAACTGTGACACTTGTGACAGCAAAAATGATAAAACTCCTGTTATACGCGCGTACGCGTGAGGATTTCTGCGTATTATCGTACTGTTGTAGTCGTATTGGTTTTTCCGCTTGTTCGAAAAGAGCCTCCCCGGCGTTTTATGAAATACAAGCCGTCGTTTTATGAAAAGTGACACGTCGTTTTATGTAAAGTGACACGTTGTTTTATGTAAAGTGACACGTTGTTTAGTGAAAAACAAGCCGTTGTTTTATGAAAAGTAACCTGTCGTTTGAGAAGATAATAAGGGAACAATTTGATGAAAAGGAGACCCTACTAGAGTAATCTGCGATGTGTTTCTCTTATTATAACCTACAAAATTTGCTGTAGTCCTTAGAAATCCGTATCTTTGCGCGCATAAATAAATCGTGGAGAAAGCCGTGAGGTTGTGCTCCCTATTATCGAAAAGAAACGTTATAACGAATGTCTAATTTAGTAGCTATCGTGGGACGCCCCAATGTAGGCAAATCCACGCTCTTTAACCGACTCACAGGAACGCGACAAGCGATTGTTAGTGATGAAGCTGGTACCACACGCGACCGTCAATACGGTAAAGTGGAGTGGGGAACTCGTGAGTTTTCACTCGTTGATACAGGTGGCTGGGTCGTGAACTCTGATGATATTTTTGAAGAAGAAATCCGTAAGCAAGTAGTATTGGCTACAGAAGAAGCGGATCTCATTCTTTTTGTCGTTGATGTGCAAAACGGCATCACAGACCTAGATACACAAGTGGCACAAATTTTGCGCCGCGCCAAAACACCTGTTATTCTTTGCGCCAATAAAACGGATCAAAATGAAGATCGTTATGGGGCTCCCGAATTCTATGCTTTAGGATTGGGAGAACCTTATTGTGTTTCTGCTGCCACAGGTAGTGGGACTGGCGATTTGCTTGATTTGATTCTTGCTGAACTTCCAGCGAAAACCCAAGATGAAGGTGAAGAGAATATTCCTCGTTTCTCCGTTGTAGGTCGTCCTAATGCAGGAAAGAGCTCGTTGATTAACGCCTTTATTGGAGAAGATCGTCACATTGTGACTGATATTGCAGGCACCACTCGCGACTCAATCTTGACGCGCTACGATAAATTTGGCTTTGATTTTTACTTGGTTGATACGGCAGGTATCCGCAAAAAGAACAAAGTGTCGGAAGATTTGGAGTTTTATAGTGTGATGCGTTCCATTCGTGCCATTGAAAACTCTGATGTTTGCATCCTTCTTATTGATGCTACTCGTGGTATCGAGTCGCAAGATATGAATATCTTCCAGCTTGTGCAACGTAACAACAAAAGCCTTGTTGTGGTGGTGAATAAGTGGGACACTGTGGAGGAGAAAACGCAAAAGGTGATTTCTCACTTCGAAGACACCATACGCGAACGTATGGCACCCTTCACCGACTTCCCCATCATCTTCTCTTCTGCGCTCACAAAGCAACGCATCTTTAAGGTGCTTGAAACGGCAAAAGAAGTTTACCTCAATCGTAAACGCCACGTGGGTACTTCGGCATTGAACGAAAAACTTCTTCCTCTCATCGAAGCTTATCCCCCTCCCTCAATCAAGGGCAAATATATCAAGATTAAATACTGCGCACAAATCCGCGACACACAAATACCTGCGTTTGTGTTCTATGCGAATTTGCCACAATATGTGCGCGACCCTTACAAGCGTTTCTTGGAAAATAAGATTCGTGAGTTCTGGGATTTCAGTGGCTGTCCTATCAATATCTTTATCCGTCAGAAATAAAAGTTTATGCGTCAGTTCTTGTGGCTAGGCTGTCTTTTCTGTTGCCTCGTGTGTGCGTCTTGCACTTCTGCGAAGTCTAAAACGACCTCTTCCCAGATTCCTCCCTTGGAAAATGGTGAGGTAGAGCGCGTGTATGGCTTGTATCAGCAAGGGCAATATGCTGCATATGTGGCTGAAATGGCTTCGTGCGATAATACTCCCGAGAATTATCGCAAGCAGATGGCCGATTTGCATAAGCAACATTCGGCTATGCAACAAGAAAAAGTGGGAGGTGTTGTTTCGGCACGCGTGGTGAAACTCACACCTTCTGCCAATGGTCGACAAACCAATGTGACGTTGCGTGTAAACTATCGCAACCAAACCCACGAAGAGATTTTGCTCTCATTTGTTTGGGTGAAAGATCGCTGGCGACTGCGCTGAAGCAATGCAAGATGCAGCAGCACCAATGATTGACTAGGGAATTATGTTGTGAATTGGTGCTTCTCTTGTTGCTCCCATGACTCTATTATCGCAAAAATCCCCTCAAAATAATCAATCTTCCTATGGAATTAGACCTCCTCACAGCTGTGTCGCCTATTGATGGCCGCTATCGTAGCAAAACAGAAGCCTTGGCTCCCTATTTCTCGGAATACGCACTGATGAAATATCGTGTTCGCGTAGAAATAGAGTATTTCATCACGCTTTGTGAACTTCCTTTGCCACAACTGGCAGATTGCGCGCCAAGCCTATTTCCTAGATTTCGTGCCATCTACGAAAACTTCTCTGAAGCAGATGCAGCACGCGTCAAGGCCATTGAGTCTGTGACCAATCACGATGTTAAGGCCATCGAATACTTCATCAAAGAAGAATTCGATAAAATCGGAGGTTTGGAAGCCTATAAGGAGTTCATTCACTTCGGACTTACCTCGCAAGACATCAATAATACGGCTTTCCCTTTGATGCTCAAAGACAGTTTAGAGTTGGTGTATGTACCTCTCTTGCAAGAAGTCATTGATGCTGTGAATCAGCGTGCTGAAGAATGGAAGGATATTCCTATGTTGGCCAAAACGCATGGGCAACCCGCATCTCCCACGCGTTTGGGGAAAGAGATCCGCGTGTTTGGTTATCGTTTAGAACAGCAACTCAAACAACTTAAGGCCGTGCCTTTGAGTGCTAAGTTTGGAGGTGCCACCGGTAATTTCAATGCGCACCATGTGGCTTATCCTCACATTGATTGGGCAGCATTCGGCAACAAGTTTGTAGCTGAGAAATTGGGACTTGAGCGCGAATCTTTCACCACACAGATTGCCAACTACGACAATTTGGCTTCAGTGTTTGATGCAATGCGTCGCATTCACACTATTCTCATTGACCTCGATAGAGATTTCTGGCAATATGTGTCGATGGAGTATTTCAAACAAAAGATTAAGGCTGGAGAAGTGGGTTCTAGTGCAATGCCCCATAAGGTAAATCCCATTGACTTTGAAAATTCAGAAGGTAACCTTGGTGTAGCCAACGCTATTTTAGAGCATCTCAGCATGAAGTTGCCTATCAGTCGTTTGCAGCGCGATTTGACCGACTCAACAGTTTTGCGCAATGTAGGGGTGCCTATGGGACACGCGTTGATAGCATTCTCGTCCACACTCAAAGGCTTGGGCAAGTTGTTGTTGCGTGAAGAAACTTTAGCGGCTGACCTCGAACACAACTGGGCAGTATGCGCTGAAGCTATTCAAACTATTCTTCGCCGTGAAGCTTATCCTCATCCTTATGAAGCACTCAAGGCGCTGACGCGCACCAATGCTGCAATCACCGAACAAAGTATTTCGGAATTCATCGACACTCTTGATGTGAGTGACGAAATCAAGGCAGAGTTGCACGCAATCACTCCCCACAACTATACAGGTATTTAAGGAGATTCTCCTTATACCTTACCATTCGGCCGTGAGGTCGAGACTATTATTTATCAAAACAACGTACACACTAAATCAATAACAGCAATGAGCGATTACGATCAGTACAATTATGACGGAGGCCGCCGCGAGGGCTACACTTCGTCTAACGGAGGCCGCCACGAAGGTCGTCCTTCACGTCCGCGTTTTACCCGTGAAGGGAGCAGTGCGGAACGCCAAAGTTATGGCGGTTACTCAAATTATAATAGCAACAACGGCAATCGTGGTTACAATCGCGGTGGCAATAACTATAATGACCGTCAAGGCGGCTATGGCAATCAGAGCCAGCAAGGTGGCGGCTATAATCGTGGCAATTATGGCGGTGGCGAACGCAATGCCAATGGCTACAACCGTCAAGGCGGTTATGGTAATCAGCGTCAGCAAGGTGGTTACCAACGTCAGCAAGGCGGTTATGGTGCACAAGGTGGCGAATATAGCCGCTCTAACCATGGCAATAGCAACAATGCTGGTGGTTATGGCAACCGTGGTGGTTATGGCAACAGAAACAACAATGGCGGCTACAATCGCAACGGACAGAATGGTTATAACCGAGGAGGTTACAACAAATTCTCTAATCCGGGTAAGCGTCGCATAGAATATAAAGAAGAGGCTTTCGATCCAACGAAACCCATCCGTTTGAACAAGTTCTTGGCAAATGCTGGAGTTTGCTCTCGTCGCGATGCCGACAAATATATTGAGGCAGGCGTAGTGAAGGTGAACGGAGAAGTAATCACCGAACTTGGTCATAAAGTGCTTCGCACTGACACTGTGCTCTTCCACGATCAACAAGTGAAGGCGGAGAAGAAAATCTATGTGTTGCTCAACAAGCCTAAGGGCTATGTGACCACTAGCGAAGATCCTCAAAACCGCAAGACAGTGATGGACTTGGTGCGCAATGCTTGTATGGAGCGAATTTATCCTGTTGGACGTCTTGACCGCAACACAACTGGTGTGTTGTTGCTCACCAACGACGGAGAAATGGCTTCTAAGCTCACTCACCCCAAGTTCTTGAAGAAAAAGATTTATCACGTTTATCTCGACCGCAATGTGACCGCAGCTGATTTGCGCCAGATTGCTGAAGGTATCACCCTCGAAGATGGCGATATTCGTGCGGATGCTGTAGATTATGCAAGCGAAACAGACAAAAAGCAAGTGGGCATTGAAATCCACTCTGGCAAAAACCGCATCGTGCGTCGTATCTTTGCTAGTCTTGGCTACAATGTCGTGAAGCTTGATCGCGTTTATTTTGCAGGATTGACCAAAAAGAACGTGAAGCGTGGCGACTGGCGTTTCCTCACCGAAGAAGAAGTACGTATGCTTCGCATGGGCTCGTTTGAATAAACTGCAAATACCATTTTCCTAGAACAACTTATCCTAAACTCATGGAAAGAACCAAGATAAAGGACCTTTTGGCCCGTACTGACTTTGGCGCAAGTGTTTGCGTCAAAGGATGGGTGCGCACTCGTCGTGGAAGTAAGAGCGTAAATTTCATTGCGCTCAACGACGGTTCGTGCCTGAGCAATGTGCAAATTGTTGCCGATGTGGAGAAGTTCGATGCCGAACTTTTGAAGTTAGTTACTACTGGTGCCTGCTTGAGTGTCGAAGGTACACTCGTTGCTAGCCAGGGTGGTGGACAAGCAGCTGAAATTCAAGCTACAGCCATTGAAGTGCTCGGTGCTTGTGGAAGCGAATATCCCATGCAGAAGAAGGGACAAACGTTTGAATATATGCGCCAACACGCACATCTTCGTTTGCGTACCAACACTTTTGGTGCTGTTTTCCGTATTCGCCACCATATGGCAATGGCGATTCACCGCTATTTCCATGAACACGGCTACTTCTACTTCCACACTCCCATCATCACTTCTAGTGATGCTGAAGGTGCAGGACAAATGTTCCAAGTCACCACAAAGAATCTCTATGATTTGAAGAAGGACAAGGAAGGTCATATCGACTATTCTGATGATTTCTTCGGTGAGTCTACTTGTTTGACCGTTTCTGGTCAGCTCGAAGGTGAATTGGGCGCAACGGCTTTGGGGGCAATCTACACATTCGGACCGACTTTCCGTGCAGAGAATTCCAATACTCCTCGTCACTTGGCTGAGTTTTGGATGATTGAACCCGAAGTGGCCTTTATGGATCTTCAAGGTTTGATGGATTTAGAAGAAGACTTCATCAAGTATTGTGTGCGTTGGGCACTCGACAACTGTATGGAAGACCTCGAGTTCCTCAACAAGATGATTGACAACACTCTGCTCGAGCGTCTGCACTCTGTGGTAGACACGGACTTTGTGCGTCTTACCTACACAGAGGGTATTGAATTGCTCGAAGCTGCTGTTGCAAATGGCAAGAAATTTGAATTCCCTGTGTCTTGGGGTTGCGATCTTGCATCTGAGCACGAACGTTATCTTGTGGAAGAACATTTCAAGAAGCCTGTTATTCTCACGGACTATCCGAAGGAAATTAAGTCTTTCTATATGAAGACCAACGAAGACGGAAAGACTGTGCAGGGTACTGACGTGCTTTTCCCACAGATTGGTGAAATCATTGGTGGTTCTGTGCGTGAAGAAGACCACGATAAACTTTTGGCACGTGCTGACGAAATGCACGTTCCACACAAAGATATTTGGTGGTATCTCGATATTCGCAAATTCGGTTCTTGTCCCCACGCAGGTTTCGGCCTAGGATTCGAACGCCTCATCCTGTTTGTAACGGGTATGCAGAACATTCGCGACGTGATACCTTTCCCACGTACTCCAAAGTCCGCAGCTTTTTAAGCTTTCTTTCTTCTACTCATTTCAACTCTCTGGCGGCGAGCTAGCATACTCGCGCCAGAGAGTTTTTTACAAAGTCTCTGTTTTAAGGCTTGCAGCATTTGTTTTTCTCTAGCCCTCCCATTTGTCTACTGCGCAAGTCGCAATGTAGTTTTACGATATGACGATTCTCGTTCTACACAATAACTATTCCTTTTCTGCGTTATCAGAGCAAGGTGCTGTTTCGTCTGCTCCTTCGGACTTTATTTACTACACGTTGCCCGAAACGGCTTTGCAACGCAATGGTAAACCTGTGTTTTTGCCTGATTATGCCAACCCTGCTCATTTAGAAGTGCATTTTGCAGTGCGACTTTGTCGTTTAGGACGTCATATATCAGCGCGTTTTGCATCGCGTTATTACGATGCGGTCACAGTGATGCCTCATTTCATTGCACCAACATTGTGGGAGAAAACACAAGAGTTGGGACTACCTTGGGATGCAGCTTTGGGCTTCGACAATGCAACACCATTAGGAGATTTCATAGAAATAGACCCTTCTACGGTGTCACAACAGCAATTTAGTTTGCGTGTTGATGGAGTTGAACAAATGGCAGGAAGTACGGCTGATTGGTTGCGTCATGTTGATGACGTAATAGCCGAGGTTAGTCAGTATTTCACCTTGCGTCGTGGAGACCTTATTTTGATGGGCGCACCTACTGCTCCTATTTCCATAACTCCCGATCACAGAGTCGAAACGTTTTTAGGAGATACTTGTGTGTTGTCTTTCAATGTTAAGTAAATCCGCTGAAACAAGTTTAGATTGAGTCTCGTTTCCATCCTTCTTAGATAATTTAAAGCATGATACATCCACACTTTTTATGGACTTTCCTCACTTTTGCTCCACTTTCTATGGTGGCGCAGCGCGAATTTGTGCATATCTCCACAACTGATTATGTGGTGAGTGATAGTTTGCCACTCTTCACGCAAGAATTGCCAGTGGAGCAGGGGAGCGCGCATTACGACGTAGGTTTTTATTATCCAGAATATGCTCCTGTATCATCTGAAGAACGTAAATGGATCAAGAAGATTGAGCAAGAAATTGGGAAAGTGTCGCAACCGAAGTTGGATATCTCGACCGTGGTGGAGCAGAAGAAAAAGCGTCTTGTGGTCACTTTCGTGCCTTTTGTCTTCAAAGAAGGGAAATGGTTACGCATCACGTCTTGCAAACTAAAGGTGCTGGGCGATACTCAGTCAAATCTTCACGACAGAAGGATGTTGCCGCTTAGTGCAAAATCACTGAGTACCACTTTTACAGGTAAGGAGAATAAACAGAACACATCAACTGTTTTGCCTTTCGATGCAGAAGTCGTAGAAAAAGCATCACAGCGTTGGGCAAGTTCTTCTGTGCTGAATCAAGGTAGATGGGTGAAAATTCGTGTAGAGCGTGAGGGTATCTACAATCTTTCTGTAGACTTTTTGCGGAAAGCCGGTTTTTCTCAGCCCTCTCGTGTGAAGGTCTTTGGCTATGGTGGTTTGTTGCAAGACGAACGCCTCCTGTTTGATACGGAAAGTGAAAGTGAGTTATCTCGAAGAGTACCAGATGATCTCGTAGAAGTTCCGACTTTGTCCGAGGGCAATCAAATTCTCTTTTGGGCAGAAGGTACTCAACTTCGCACTTACGACAAAGCTACGCAGAAATGGTCGCACGAAAATAACTTCTATTCTCGTTATAGCTATTATTTTCTCACAGAAGGTGATGCTCCTTTGCGCGTGAAATCTTTGTCTGCAGTGACATCAACTGTTTCTAATACGGTAGAGAAAGTGCCGTATGCTGCTATTTGGGATGAGGATGAGGCCGGTTTGTTTGATGGCGGTCGCAGAATGTTTGAAGGACACGATTTTGCCACGCAGAATCAAAAGACATTTAGTGTTAAAGTTCCAGATTTAGCCGAGAAGGCTGGATTATTGCCTGTGGAAGTCTCTTTTGCAGCTTCTTCAACCACTTCTTCAACTACCGCAGATGTACAATTGAATGGCAATAGTTTAGGAAAACTTTCAGCCTCAGCCTATAATTCGCTTACATCAAGTGCTTCGTTAGATACCAAAACCTTCCGTCAGAGCATCCGCGAAGGTAATAATACTTTTGCAGTAACTACCACAGCAGGAAATACCGCGCGAATGGATTATGTGAGGATTTCCTATCCTCGTCTGTTGAAAGTTGCAGCAAATCCTTATAGTTTTTCTCCTCTAACCGAAGGAACCACTAGTTTGTCTATACAAGCAGCGACACCTTCCACACGATTATGGCGCATTGGGCAAAAAGGAAGTCCAACAGCCGAAGTTCCGCATGCATCACTTGCAGAGGGACGCGCAATTTTCACCATTGACACTCCTAAGCGTCGTTATGTGGCTTTCAATAGTGCAGAGCGTTTCCCCGAACCTCAATTGGTGGGGCAGATTGCAACGCAAAATCTGCACGCAGATGCCAATATCGACTATGTCATCATTATACCTGCGAGTGGAAAACTAACGCAACAAGCCGAACGTCTTGCAGCTTTGCACCGACAACATAGTGGTTTGAAGGTAAAAGTGGTTCGTGCCGATCAATTATATAATGAGTTCTCTTCTGGCACTCCCGATGCTAATGCCTATCGTCGCTACTTGAAGATGCTCTATGATCGTGCAGATGATCGTAATGCTGCACCGCGCTATTTATTATTCCTAGGTAAGAGTTCTTGGGACAATAGATTCCTTACCGAGGATTGGAAGCGAGAAAATCCTGATGATTATTTGCTCGCTTATGAAGCTGATGCTTCTAGTTATAGCATTGGAACTGTCAATAGTTATACTACTGATGACTTTTTTGCGCTTTTAGATGACGGTGAAGGTGAAGCCATTGAGCACGAGAAACCCGACGTTGCCACTGGACGAATGACCGCGATTACCAACGAACAAGCCAAAGTGCTGGTAGATAAAGTGGAACGATATCTCCGGAACGAAGATGCTGGCGATTGGAAAAACAATGTCGTGGTGCTTGGTGATGATGGTGATGCTAATGAGCATATGGAAGATGCAGAACGTGTGTCGAAGGAATATGAAAAGGGCTCAAACAATCGTCTCAATATGAACAAAATCTATTGGGATCGTTATCGCCGTGAGAATAGTGCTATTGGATTGGTATATCCGATGGTGCGACAACAAGCACTTCAAGCTCTAAAGGAAGGGTCGGCTATATTTAATTATAGTGGTCATGGAGCACCTTATAGAATTTCTTACGAAGCACCTTTGCAACTCGTTGATTTCAAGAAAACATACAACAATCGACAAGCTTTGTGGGTACTAGCTTCTTGCGAAATCTATCCGTTTGATAGTAAGGAAGAAAATATCGCAGAAGAATTCCTTTATCAACCCAATGGTGGGGCAATAGCTTTCATGTGCGCAGCTAGAGCTGTGTATGCCACACAGAATAATGCGCTCAATCGTCGATTCGCCTATCATGTGGTAGGACGTGACGATAGTGGAAAGCGCATTGCAATGGGGGAAGCTCTCCGGAAAGCAAAGAATGATTTGTTGACCTTTTCAGGGAAAAGCTATAGAGAGGTTGATAACTCAATCAACAAACTCAAGTATGTCTATTTTGGAGACCCTGCTTTGGTACTTTCCATCCCAACTGGTAGTGTCGTTGTTGATAGTATTAATGGCAAACCCGTTACGAAAGGCACTAAAATGCAACTAGAAGTAGGAAGTGTGGCGCGGTTTAGTGGTCACGTCACAACTAGTGCACAGAATACGGGAGAATTAGATGCTAACTTCTCTGGATTATTATCGGCTACCATTTATGACCGTATGGAAAAGGTTGTCTGCAAAGACAATGATGGAAGTGCAGCAAGTCGCAACCGTAGTCCTTTCACCTTTAACGAGCGCAGAAATGTTGTGTTTAAGGGCAATGCGCGAGTAGAAAAAGGAAAATTCTCTTTCTCGGCTGTTGTACCTCGTAATATCAGTTATACTAATGATTTGTCACGTTTGAGTCTTTACGCTGTAAGTGACGACAAGAAAACTGAGTGCAATGGATTTAATGAGCAATTTTTCCTCAATGGTACAGCAAAAACGGCAGCTCCCGACACCTTAGCTCCCAAGGTGGTAGCTTATCTAAACCAAATCGAACAAGCAGACTATGCCGTCACCGGGCAGAATGCAACATTGATTGCTGATATATTAGACGATGCAGGAATCAATGCCAGCCAAGGAGCTTTAGGTCACGATATGGAAATGACGCTAGATAACGAAGCACCCATTTCTATGAACAAGTACTTTAACTTTGCATTGGGGAGTTATAATCGTGGACAAATAGTTTACCCACTTACGAATCTCTCGCCTGGGCAGCATACGCTGAAACTTCGTGTATGGGATGTCAATGATAATGCCAGTACCACAACGATACGCTTTATCGCTTCTGCTCAGCGACTTGCTGAAACGACATTAACCACAACAGATAATCCTGCGCGTGGGGCAACAACTCTTGTAGCAAACTTCCCTCCATCAGAAAAAGGGGGGGAACTCTTCCTTGATATCTTTGATGCAAGTGGCGCGGCTGTCTATCAGCACCATCACAACTTCGGAGCAGGGCAGGGCAGTTGGTCGCAATTGTGGTCGTTGCGCACCAATTCGGGCGCACGCTTGACAGCAGGTCTATATCCCTGCCGTTTAGAAGTGCGATATGCGGATGGTCGTAAATCTACAGTTTCCTATAAACTCGTTGTAGTGGAATAAGTGCTTTGCCGCTTGTCTTTACCTCTCTTGGCGAATTGAGCTAATCTTCGCTTATAAAGAGCGATGAGTTCCAATTTTCCTTCCCTTCACTCCCAGAATCCTCACATTGTTTTCAATGAAAAGAATAATCCTTCCTCTCTCACTCGTTGCTTTCTCTCTTGGCGTGCAAGCACAAAGTGAGACTCAACAGAAATTTAATCCAGTGCGTACTGCCGTCATTTCTCAAACCATTGCCGCAGATGCGCGCGGATCGGCTATGGGTGACCTTGGTGCTGCCACAGAAGCCGATGTGCATTCTCAAAACTGGAACCCAGCAAAATATCCTTTTACCGTGTCTCGAGCAGGTTTTGCGCTCAACTACACACCGTGGTTGAGACAACTCACCGAAGGTATTGCTTTGGTCAACGCAGTGGGGTACGCTCGTTTGGGAGATTATCAAGCCGTTTCTGGGTCTATCAAGTATTTCACTGTGGGAGAAGTAACCGTACCTAAATTAGGTATTGTCGTTCATCCTTACGAGTATGCTGTGGATATTGCTTATTCTCGTTTGTTGTCTGAGAACTTTTCTGCCGCAGTGGCTCTTCGCTATATGTATTCAGATCTCAATGGTCATTACACTGACGACATTACTGCTGGTTCTGCTTTTGCGGCTGACGTCGCGATGTATTGGAACAATTACATCTTCATCGTGCGTAGAGAGTGCGCGTTGAATATCGGTTTGAATATCAGCAACATCGGTTCTAAAATCAATTTTGGTAGCGAATACTCCTATTTCATTCCTACAAATATGCGCTTGGGTGCCAATTTGTTGATTCCTGTAGACGAATATAATAAGTTTTCTATCTCTGCTGAGGCCAACAAATTGCTCGTTCCATCAATGCCACTTCAAAAAGATGGGGAAAGCAACGAGGAATATATGGAGCGTGTATTATCTGATTATAGAGACCTTTCCCCCATTTCTGGTATCTTCAAAAGTTTTAGCGACAGTGAAAAAGGTTTCAGAGGCGAACTCGAAGAAGTGCAGTGGAGTATAGGTGCTGAATACTTGTACAATGATAAGTTTGCACTTCGCGGAGGATATCACCACGAGAGCGCAGCACAAGGCAATCGAAAGTACTTCACATTTGGTGCAGGTTTTAAGATGAATGTCCTCAATATTGATGCTGGATATGTGGTGGCTACTACACCTTCTAATCCCTTAGATCAAACTTTGCGTGTCTCACTATCCTTTGATATGGATGGACTACGCGAAATCTTTGGACGTCGCAGTCGATAGACTAAGGAAAAAACATTTATAGAGTGGAAGTGTCAGGCTGTTCCATTGAGACTTCATTGACGAACGAAAATGTATAGCACTGAATCCACAACAAAACTTTCAAATAAGCAATGAAAATAAGAGTTGGATATGGCTATGACGTACATCGTCTAGCTGAGAATCGAGATTTTTGGATGGGAGGTGTGAAGATAGAACATCATCTCGGCCTTCTAGGACATAGTGATGCCGATGTGTTGATTCACGCCATTTGTGATGCTATCTTAGGTGCAGCCAATATGCGCGACATTGGTTTTCACTTTCCCGACACAGACCCCAAATACAAAGGCGCAGATAGTAAGGTGCTGCTTCAACGTACCATCGAACTCATCGCCACCAAGGGATATCGCGTGGGAAATGTCGATTGCACGATTTGTGCTGAGCGTCCGAAAATCAATCCACACGTAGAGGCGATGCGACAATGCCTTGCTCCTTTGATGCAAGTGGATGAAGATGCTATTTCCATTAAGGCTACAACAAGTGAACGAATGGGATTTGTTGGACGCGAAGAGGGGATTGCTGCTTATTGTGTTGCTTTGATTGAGAAAGACTAAAACAACAACATTAATACTATATGACTATGACTTACAAGGAACAAATGCTAGAACAAAAGCGTCAAGAGTTGTCCGAACGCGAAACCACATTGACCACTCAAACAATTCTTGAACGCTATGAAACAATGAAAGAAGAGGGGCATCTAGCCAATCCTTCGTCTTTGAAAGAGGCTCTCGAAACAGACGCCTATGGTTTGGTTGCTGAGTTTAAACGCAAAAGTCCCAATGTGGGTGTACTCAATGCTGAGGCAGTGCCACAAGTGCTTTGCCCTTCTTTTGCAGGATCAGGCGCTGCAGCCGTTTCTATGCAAACGAATGAAGCTTTTTTCGATAGCAAACTCGCATTTCTTCGCACTGCGTATGGCACAATCGAAGGAAATGGTTTTACAATCCCTGTGCTCCGCAACGATGTTATCATCAGCGAACGCCAGTTATTAGAAGCGCGACTTTTTGGAGCTTCAGCCGTCCAACTAGATGCTGATTTCCTTTCTCCCGAAGAGTATGCTCAACTTCTCACCTATGCTCACAGCATTGGTTTAGAAGTTGTGGTTGCCATTCATAACGCAAACCAATTGTCGTATGCGCAAACAGATGCAGACATTGTTGCTGTGGTGAACTACGACTTTGCTACCTTTACAGCAGATATACAAACTGCAATTTCTTTGATTGAACAACTTCCCAAAGACAAAGTTTTATTGGCAGAGGGTGGGGTCCGTTCTGCAGAAGACGTACGTCTATTGAAGGCAGCGGGTTATCACGGAGTTTTATTGGGCAATTATTTGATGTCTCAGTCTGACCCAGGTGCAGCATTGTTGCAACTCCGCCGCGAGTTGTAATGCATAGAGAAAAAAGCAAGTACCACCTTACTCTTATCCCAAATCGGTCATTAGATCCTGCACAGATTTGGGATTGTTCTTATTGGGTAAACTCCAATCGCGTATAAAACGAGACCGTGTCAATAACTCATTTGACACGGTCTCGACCTTTTCGGTAGTATCCCCCAAATAGGAGGACCACTTTTGTGGCTTTCATTCGGGAGCAATGAGAGTCTGAGGTACAAAAAACGACGCGCCCACTAGCGCGCCGTATTAAATTCTAACAAACTGTTAGAATGGTTCTCTCAAAAGGAGAGAAGCGTACGGATAACGATTGCAAAGTTCGGCCTTTTGAAGTAGATTTCCAAATTATTTTTTATGTTGTACAGCATAAAAGGCAGAAAAATGACGAGAAAACGGCCTTATTGCAGAGTTTTTCTGGTAGAATTCAACTGTGAATCAAAAAATTGAGTGCTAAATTCGTTCCAGCACCAAAGAAATGAGCGTGTCGATGCTATTTTTGTAGTTAGGATTGGCTTTGCCTGCCACACGGTTGGCTATGACCATACAACAAGTCATAGCTTTGTGACCCATCAATTTGGAGAGCCCTGCAAGCGCACTACTTTCCATCTCAAAGTTGGTGAAGCAAAGGTCATTGTGACGGAAATCCATTATCTTGTCGTTGGCATTGGGATCGGCCAAAGGAAGACGAAGTCTGCGACCTTGAGGACCAAAGAACCCACCGCAAGCAATGGTCACGCCTCGCACCATATCTGTTTGGGCTATGCGCTCGATGAGGCTAGCATCGTTATCAACACAATAGGGATGCGCAATGCATTGGTTGCCTTTCCATTGCATATGGTTCATAAAGGCTTGCTCAAAATCAAGGTCGCAGGCTTCATCGCGTCCTGCATAAAAGTTGAGCAATCCATCGAAGCCAAGGCTTTTTTGCGAAGCAATGAAGGTGCCTTCTGGCGTGTGAGGTTGCAAACCGCCGCAAGTGCCAATGCGCACTAGTTCTAATTGTTGAAATTGAGGTTTAGTGTGGCGGGTGCTAAAGTCGATGTTGGCGAGTGCATCAAGTTCGTTGAGCACAATGTCTATGTTGTCGCAGCCAATACCCGTGGAAACGACGCTGATGCGCTTTCCTTTGTATGTGCCAGTAATGGTTTTGAATTCTCGGCTCTCAACCTCGCATTCTTTTTCTTCAAAGTGAGAAGCCACCAAAGCCACGCGACCAGGATCGCCTACGAGAATAATTTTGTTAGCCAGTTGTTCGGGGCGAAGATGAAGGTGAAAAATCGAACCATCAGGATTGATGATGAGTTCCGATTCTGGAAAATACGTGTTGTCCATGGTGAAACGGTTTTATAGATGTTATAGGATGTTGTGTAGCCTTTGTGTTGCTTGTGACAACAATGGCTTTAGAGGTTTGGCCAATGGCTTATCGTGTCAATTCTAAGCTTCTGATTTTATGCGCAAGTTCTTTTTCTTGCTGGCTTACTTCAGTAAATTTTTGCATTGTTATAGCCAAATGATTGCGATTTTCTGCAGTGCGTTGGCGTGCATATTGGAGTTCGGCAGCATCGCCTTGTTGTTGCAGTGCTTGTTTTTGTTGAAAGAGGTTCAACCATTGCTTCACTAGTACTCGTGCTTCAGGTTGTTTGAAATCAGCTTCGGAATGGCACACTTGATGATCGCTCACCACAAAGCGAAACAAAGGAACAGGTGTTTGTGCTTTGGCTGTGCTCTGTTTAGACTTGCGTTTTGCAGCCGATTTTATGACTCCACTTTGCCCTTGTTGAGTGGCAGAAACACTTGCTATTTTTGCACGGTTTCGCAAAGTTTCGATGGAAATCGATTCTGCATCGTAATCTTTTCGTTCTGAGGGCACAATAAAAGAGTATATGCAGACTTTTCCTTTGGGTTGACGTCGATCGGAAGCTAAAACTCCAATTCCTGTACTAGGGTCTACTGCATAGAGATATTCGTTGGCTGGCGAGTTGAAAGGCATTCCTACGTTGGTCGGTTTGACGTATTGGCGTGTTTCTGGGTTATATCTCGTGACAAAAATGTCTGTTCCGCCAATGGATTCTGTGCCCTGTGCAGAGAAATAGAGCGTTGTGCCATCGGATAGGAGAAAAGGATAGTCAGGTTTGACAAACAGACTATCAATTCCGGCTAAAAGAGACGCTGTTGTCCAACCATTTCCTGCACGAAAGACAGCTTGCAAGCGTTGTGCGTTATTGCTCGGTGCTGCAAAAATGGCTGTACTTGCTAAAGGATTGATAAAAGAAACAGCAGACCAAAGTGGAGAGTTGCTTTTCTTGGGGAAAACTTGACTCGTTGGTAGAAGTTGTCCCGCATCTTCACTTAGTTTTAAGGCAGAAAGTAGTTGAGACTTTTCAACGACAACACTATCGATGAACACAATCTGTTGTGTAGAAGCCATCATTTCTTCTGCGCGTCTTGCATTGCGCAATAAAACTTCAAGCGAATCTTTGGTTGTAGTTTCTTTTGCGCTATTGACTAATGATTGTAAGGCGGAAATTGCCCTAGCCCAATCGTATTGCTCAATCAAACTGTGGACATTGGGTGAAGCTTTTACCACAGCACTTGGAGTTTTTGCAGAATTTCGTGTAGAGGATTTGCGGTGTTGGGCTTGCGCAGTGCCTACTGTTGCAAAAAATCCTAGAATCAGAAAGGAACTAAGAAAACGCATAAGCCAAGATATTAGTGAACTAAATAAGGATTTGTGTCGCGCTCACGACCAATGGAAGTGCTCTCGCCGTGTCCAGGATAGACTTGTACTTCATCAGGTAATACCATTAGGCGCGTGGTGATGGAGTTGAGGAGAGTGTCCATATCGCCTTCTGGCAAATCGCAACGACCGATGCTGCCGGCAAATAAGCTATCGCCTGAAAAGAGAAGTTGCTCAGTAGCGCAATAGAAACAAACGCCACCAGGAGTGTGTCCTGGGGTGTGAATCACCTCAAATTCGTGTTTCCCGAGCTGCAAAGTCTGACCATCTGTCAAGAAACCTTCGAGAGGTGGCACAGGGATTTCAACACGTTGATGCAAGAATAATTGGAGTTCTTCACCTGCGTGAGTGTAACGGTGCTCATCGGCAGGATGAAGCAATGGGGAAATGCCGAATTTTTCAAACACCCATTGGCAACCGAAGATATGATCGAAATGTCCGTGGGTGAGCCAAGCCTGTGAAAGGTGCAAACCGTGAGAGGAAATATAGTCGGCAATGGCTTGATGTTCTTCGGAATGAAGCGCACCACAATCGATGAGTACCGCATTATTCTCCTCATCATAGACAAGATAGGTGTTTTCTCCCATCATTTGCATAAAAAAACTCTTGATTGTCAACATAGCAAGAATCTTTGAAGGGATTATAGAGAGACGTATGCAACTTTCTTGGTTTCAAAAAACTCTTCTTCAAAATAAGTGGAAAGCGGCCATACTTCGCAGCAATGTTTGAAAGGGCGCATTTCACTTTGAATATCTCCTCCTTTAAGGCAAATAACGCCATTGGGGAGAGAGTTTTTCTGTTCGTGGTGCACATTTTTACGAATCAATTTCACCAAGTCGCTCATTTGCATTACCGCACGGCTGACTACGAAATCATATTTTTCCTTGTCTTCCATAACATTGCGGTGGGAGCAGCGCACGTTTTCCAAACCAATGGCTTCGGCTACGGCTTGTGCAACCTTAACTTTTTTGCCAATGGAATCGAGAAGATGAAATTTGACTTCAGGAAAGAGAATGGCGAGAGGGATACCAGGGAATCCTCCGCCTGTGCCAATGTCGAGAATTGATGAACCAGGACGGAAACGAATGACTTTGGCGATGCCTAGTGAATGAAGAATGTGATGTTCGTAGAGATTGTCGATGTCCTTGCGAGAAATCACATTGATTTTAGCGTTCCAATCGCGATATAAAGCATCGAGCGCAGCAAATTGTTCCTTTTGCTTTTCGGTAAGTGCGGGAAAATAGTGGAGTATTTGTTCCATTATACTTGTGGTGTCGTTGGGGTACCAGTATTGGGGTTGTTATGTTTGGGGCGACGGTGATGATGCTGAGATTTATTGTTTTGTCCGTTCGTCTTCGTTTGACCTTGTTGGTTTTGAGCCCCATTTTTAGAAGAAGAACTACCGCTTTTGTTCGATTTTTCAGAATGTCCGTTGCGTTGTTTTTCACCGCGATGGTGATAACCTCCTTTTCCTCCACGAGAAGGTCTACGTTTAACTTCGTTTTTCGCGGGTTCTTCAGGGGGTAAACAACCTTCAGGAAGAGGATTTCGGGTGATTTTCTTCTCCAGAAGTTTCTCAATCTTTGAGAGCGGATAGCGATCTTTCTCTCCAATGAGAGTGATGGCGCGACCTTCTCGGCCTGCGCGTGCAGTTCGTCCAATGCGGTGTACGTAGTCTTCGGGATCGCGTGGTGCATCGTAGTTGATGACCATTTGAATGTCGTCGATGTCAATGCCACGGCTCACAATGTCGGTCGCGATGAGCATATCTATGTTACGCTGTTTGAAACCCAACATAACGACATCGCGCTCACTTTGATCTAAGTCAGAGTGCATTGCTGCACAATTATATCCTTTGCGCTTTAATATAACATTGAGTTCCTTCACACGTTGTTTGGAGGAAACAAAGACAATCACACGTTCAGGGGGCTGTTCGGTGAAGATGTGTTTCAAGATAGGCGTCTTGTCATTGTCACGACAGATATACACACTCTGATCAATTTTCTCTGCAGGTTTGGATACGGCAATCTTTACTTCCACTGGTTTGTGCATCATCTCGCGTGCCATTTTAGCAATTTCGGGAGGCATAGTAGCAGAGAAAAGAATAGTCTGCTTATTCTCTGGAAGTTGTTTCAATATGGTTTTGATGTCATCAAAAAATCCCATATCGAGCATACGGTCTGCTTCGTCGAGAATGATGTGTGTGGTGCGTGAAAGGTCGAGATTTCCCAACTGAAGATGAGAGATGAGGCGACCTGGTGTGGCTACAATAATATCTGCTCCTTGAGAAAAGGCTTTGCGTTCTTGCTCAAATCTGATGCCATCGTTTCCGCCATAGACTGCTACGCTATTCGTTTTGGTGTAGTAGGCAAAGCCTTGGAGAGCCTGGTCTATTTGTTGAGCTAGTTCGCGAGTCGGTGAGAGAATCAAACAATTTACGGCGTCAGCGGGGTGAGGATGTTTGTGAAGGAGCGTGAGCATCGGCAATAAAAAGGCTGCTGTTTTGCCTGTTCCTGTTTGCGCAATGCCTATCATATCTTTCCCTTCGAGAATGTGCGGAATACATTTGGCTTGTACAGGAGTACATTTTTCAAAGCGCATATCCCAAAGCGCGTCAAGTACGTCATCGCTCAATGCCAAATCTTCAAAATATACCGTTGGTTCGGGAGCCACCTCAGGAGCTACCTTTTCTTCTTCGGTCTTATTGTTTGGCGTTTCTATTTGATTTTGAGATTCGTCGAGCTTAACAGTTGACGCAATTTCTTCCGTTTCGTCCAAAGTGGCATCTAGTGGAATAACTTCAGCAGAAGGGTAGGGAGAGTTGGCTGTGGGTGCCACTGTTTGTGCAGAGTCAAAAATTATCTTGTCCTCTTTAGAGGTCATTGTATCGTTTATCATTATCTTGTTTCTATCTAGGAGTGTACGCAAATAGCGCGTAAAAACTTATTGCGGAGTGCGGCGATAGAACCACAAAGCAATAACTGAGTAAATTATGTTGGGGAGCCAAACGGACAACCATGCAACCATACCAGCATTGGTGGCAAAGGACGATGAAATGGTTTGCAACAAAATGTAGGTGAAAGTGAGCGCAAGTCCGAGTCCAATGCTGGTACCCATCCCTCCTTTGCGTTTTTGTACAGAGATAGAAGCACCAATCAAGGTGAGGATGAAGGCCGCGAAAGGAGAAGCAAAGCGTTTGTGATATTCCACTTCAAAAGTGCTTAATCCCGCAGCTCCGCGTAATCGTTGTCGGTCGATAAAAGCATTAAGTTCAGGCACTGTCATTGTTTCTTGTTGTCCGCGAATAAAGAAGAAATCTTTGGGCTCCATCACAATCGTGGTGTCAAGTTTGTCGCCAGATTTGATTTTCTCCTTAGTGCCTGTGAGTGTGCGAATCATATAGCCGTGGAGTGTCCACGAGTATTTGTGATCGGCCAGAGTATCATATTGAATGCTTTGCGCAGTAAGGCGTGATACTAATTTTTTCTCTGAGAATTTGTCAAGAGAAAAACCTGAACCCGATTTGGTGCGGTTGTCGAAATGTGAGATATATGCCACCACACCAGTATCTACTTGCATCTGCACATTGTCAGCTTCATCAATGACCAACTGTTTCTTAATATATTTATTGGAAAAGTTCACACGCGCAATATTCCCTTTCGGAATGACATAAGCCCCGAGAGCGAATGTGATGATGGCGATGAAACTTGCACCAAACATATAAGGGCGAAGTAATCTCCGGAAACTCATTCCAGTGGACTTCATAGCGATGATTTCCGAATGGTTCGCTAGGTTAGTGGTGAAGAATATTACCGCAATAAAGACGAACAACGGAGAGAACATATTGGCAAAATAAGGCGCAAAGTTGGCATAATAGTCGAAGAGAATCTCCGTCCATTTCGCTCCACCATTGGTTATCTTGTCGATGTTTTCATTGAAGTCAAATATAATGGCGATGGTGATGATCAGCACCAATAGAAAAAAGTAGGTGCTAAGATATTTGTTGAGTATGTAGCGATCAATTCTGCGAAAGCCAATTAAGCGCAACGCTCCGCGAAAGCACCAAGACAATCCTTTGAAGAAATTCCTGATCAACCACCATAGTCCCTTGAGGAGATACCAAGGAGAAAAGAAGAACCACCGCAACCATTTTAGCCATTTCTTCTTAGACGCAGTGCGCGACACTGCAGGCGGAGGAGACATTTCTGCCTCATCCGTCAATGATGTCGCGTCTTCTTCTGTAGTTTCTTCCTCTAACAGAGGAAAAGAAAACTCTTCTTGTGGTGCATCAAAAGAAAATTCGGAATTGTCTGTTACTGTGTCGTTTATCTCAGTCGAAATACTCCTTGTATTTTCCTCCTTCTCGAGAGGAGAAGGTGAAGCGTCAAATGGTTGAGATAAGTGTTCAGTCAATTCTCCATCGTTATCCTTGAAATCCATAAGTGATGTGGAGTTAGAGTCTGTGAGCCAACTGTGGAAGGATGTTTCGTTTCCATTCAGCAAAGTCGTTGGCTAAGATGTGTTCGCGTGCTACACGCACTAATTCGAGATAGAAAGCCAAATTATGAATCGATGCTATTTGAAGTGCTAGGAGTTCTTTGCACTTAAAGAGATGATGCAAATAAGCTTTCGTGTAAGCATGGTCGCAATGTGCAGTGCCAAGAGGGTCAACGGGAGAGAAGTCCTTTGCCCATTTTGCATTTCTGAAATTGATGATACCATTCCAAGTGAATATCTGTCCATTGCGTCCGTTGCGAGTAGGCATCACGCAGTCAAACATATCTACACCACGTTCGATACCTTCGAGGATATTCATTGGAGTGCCTACTCCCATAAGATAGCGAGGACGGTCGGTGGGGAGTATTTCGTTCACCACTTCAATCATTTCATACATTTTCTCAGCAGGTTCACCCACAGCTAGACCACCAATGGCATAACCTTCGGCATCGCGTTCTGCCATAAACTGCGCACTTTCGCGACGTAGTTCTGGATAAACGCAACCTTGGACAATGGGAAAGAGAGCTTGGTGGTGACCGTATTTATCCTCTGTTTCTGAAAAGCGCTTGATGCAGCGGTCGAGCCAGCGGTGTGTTAAATCAAGGCTTTGTCGCGCATAGCCAAAGTCAGCCGTACCAGGAGGGCATTCGTCGAAAGCCATCATAATGTCAGCACCAATGATGCGTTCAATGTCCATCACACTCTCAGGGGTAAACAGATGCTTTGAGCCATCAACGTGACTGCGAAATTCGCAACCGTTTTCGCTCAATTTGCGGATACCCGTGAGAGAAAAGACTTGGAAACCTCCACTGTCGGTGAGCATTGGCTTATGAAAGCCATTGAATTTGTGCAAACCGCCTGCGGCTTCAAGCACTTCAAGGCCAGGACGAAGGTAAAGGTGATAGGTGTTGCCGAGAATGATTTGCGCTTTTACTTCATCGAGTATCTCGTGTGTGTGTAGCCCTTTTACTGTACCAAGTGTGCCCACTGGCATAAAGATTGGCGTCTCTATGGTGCCGTGGTCAGTGGTGATGCGTCCTGCACGTGCTGCACTTCCTGCGTCCGTGTGTTGCAGTTGAAAGAGTGGTTCGCCTTTACGCCACGTTGGTCGGAGGCTAGGAGTTATCTTTGTCATTGTCGGAATTCTTTTTCTTGGAAGATGGAATAGTTAAATCTATGGCATTGGCCACTTTCTCATCAAGGAGAGCAATTTTCCACACTTCTCTCACGGTAGAGACAAAGTGGAAGGTCAGGCCTTTCACATAGCGTTCGGGAATATCTTGAATGTTCTTCTCATTGTCGCGAGAAAGAATAATGTCGGTGATACCCGCGCGTTTTGCGGCAAGAATTTTTTCTTTGATTCCTCCCACAGGAAGCACTTTACCGCGGAGAGTAATCTCGCCTGTCATAGCCAAACGTGGGCGAACTTTCCGCTGGGTAAGGGCGGAAGCCAATGAAGTGGCGATGGTGATGCCCGCAGATGGCCCATCTTTGGGAACTGCGCCTTCGGGAAAGTGGAGATGGAGATTCCAGTATTCAAAAACGCGGTAATCTACACCCAATTCGTGGAGATGTCCTTTTACATATTGCATAGCCAAAAGTGCGCTTTCTTTCATCACATCTCCTAAATTACCGGTAATTGTGAGCCGCGCGTTTTTTGTGCGATTGACAGCGCATTCTATGAAGAGCATCTCACCGCCGACTGCTGTCCAAGCAAGCCCATTGACAACTCCTGCAAAATCATTGCCTTGATATTTGTCGCGGTCATAGGGTGGAGTACCCATAATCTCTTGCACATCGGATGGCTTCAAAGTAATACTAGCCATTTTTTGTTGCGCACTTTCATCAGATGTTTGATATTTCAACACCTGTTTGCGAACAAGTTTGGCGATTTGTTTCTCTAATTGGCGCACTCCGCTCTCGCGCGTATATTTCTCTATGAGAAACTCTGTTGCAGCTGACGACATTTTCAGTTTGAAAGGCAAGTTCAAAGTAGAAAGTGCTTGTGGAAAGAGGTGCTTTCTGGCAATTTCTTTCTTTTCTTCCGTGAGATAGCCTTCCACGTTGATGAGTTCCATACGATCACGCAGAGGAGCAGGAATTCCTGTGAGATTATTGGCTGTTGCAATGAAGAACACATTGCTCAAATCGTAGTCGAAGTCAAGGAAATTGTCGTGGAACGTATTGTTTTGCTCAGGATCGAGAAGTTCCAATAAAGCCGCCTGCGGATCACCGTGATGTGTGCGTCCTCCCACTTTGTCTATTTCATCGAGCACCAACAAGGGATTGTTACTTTCTGCTTTGATGATGCTTTTGATGATGCGTCCACACATGGCTGCAATATACGTGCGACGATGACCACGGATTTCACTTTCGTCGTGCACACCACCGAGGGAGATGCGTTGATATTTGCGTCCCAAACTTTCTGCAATACTGCGACAGAGAGAAGTTTTTCCTACCCCTGGAGGGCCATAAAGACAGAGAATCGTGGCTGGTTGCTTTTGACTCACTTTCATTATAGCCAAGTGCTCAAGTATTCTCTCCTTCACTTGTTCCATACCGAAGTGGTCGTGGTCGAGTACTTTCTGAGCACGCTGCAAATCCAAATTGTCGATGGTGTTTTTTCCCCAGGGCAAAGACAGAATTGTGTCAATATAGTTGTAAACCACGCTGTAATCGGGCACTGATGGGTTCATCCTATCTAGTTTGGTCACTTCCTTCTCAAAAATCTTCTTTACATTTTGAGGGAGATCTATATCTAATGCCTTACGACGAAATTCTTCAGCGTCATTTCCTTCTGCATTTCCAAGTTCCTTTTGGAAGTTTTTTATCTGTTGCTGCAAATAAAACTCTTTCTGTTGCTGTTCGAGTTCTTTGTTCGTACGCTCACTGATGGTCTGCTTCAATTCTAGAAATTGAAGTTCACGCTGCAAGATGTGCAATAAAGCAAAAGTGCGACGCATCATATCGCCTTCTTCCAGCAGCAAAGCCTTTTCTTCAGTGTCGAAAGGAAGATTTGTGGCAACAAAATTGATAAAGAAAATCGGGTTTGAGATGTTCTTTATTGCCATAAAGGCTTCCATTCCCAACCTCTCATTGAGTTTGATATATTTGAATGTCGCCTCTTTAAACGTGTCAAAAAGAGCTTGGAACTCCTTGTCGTTGTCTTCTGGGAAAACGTCCTCAAGGGGAGTCACGTGAGTGCGAATAAAAGGATTGATTCGCGTGGGTTCTGGAGACAGACTGATTCTACCAAAGGCTTGAATGATAGCAGTAGGAGTTTGATTGGGCATTTCAACCACGCGCAACACTTTGGCAAGTATTCCTGTGGGAAAAATATCGGCCATCGTGGGATGGTCAATCGCAGCATCTACTTGACAAGACACTGCAATAAAGGCATCATCACCACGTTTTTCAATATAGCGAATCAATTCTAAAGAACTTTCTCGCCCAACCATCACAGAAGTGACGACACCAGGAAAGATTACGAGATTGCGCAGAGGGAGCACTGGCAGTGTTCCTTCTACTTTAATGTTGAATAAATCTTTGATGTTGCCATCAAAATCGGCGATGACTGAAAAGTTGCTTTGATTGGTGCTATCTTTACTCATATAGATATGTTCATTGTTTTGACAAGTTGGCTCGTTTGCTTGATGGTTGCGTAACTAATCAAGGATTTTGAAAAGAGCAAACTTGAGTAAAAGTTTTTTGCGTCCCACCGCTTGGAAGTCTACTTCGGCTTTTGCGTTCTCGCCCGAACCTTCTATGCTAACGATTGTGCCTTTTCCAAACCGTTCGTGTTCAATGTTGCTTCCTACGGACAGTGCGTTGATGGCTGCTTTTTGTGCTGCATTTGAGGATTTTGATTGTGCCTTGCGTATGGGTTTTAGCGTTGAGGCATAATCAGAAGACGATGCAGAGGAGCGACTGACGTGAGTTGCTGACGCTTTCAGGGGTTTACCTGAAGCTACGTCTTGCGTTTGCCGTTTGGTGGGTTTGGTGTAGATGGCACTTCCAGCGATTCTGGTGCTTGGGAGTACACTTGCTGTTTCCCAATCGTCATCCATCAAGGCTTCACGCAGAGCACTTGGTATTGAATTATTGTGTGCAAAACCGACTTGTTCTTCTTGAATGAATTTCTGATTGATTTCAGCAATGAAAGGACTTGGATCAGAGATTTCAAACTGCCCATAGCGGAAGCGGCTTTGTGCGTAAGACAAAAAGCAGAAACGTTTGGCGCGGGTCACAGCCACATAGAAGAGTCGACGTTCTTCTTCCATCTCTCTTGGGAAGAAACGAGCTTGAGAACCTGGAAACAACCC